>JADGHK010000029.1 GCA_019686145.1 Bryobacteraceae bacterium
CGCTTGAACTTACATTCCGTGTTGGGGCATTGAGCCACCGGCCCGGACTTGAGGAATTTTTCGACCAGATAAGGGCTGCTGCATTCCGGGCAGTGCTCGGCGATGGGCTTGTTCCAGGCGACAAACTCGCAATCAGGGTAGCGGCTGCAGCCGTAGAACGTCTTGCCGCGTTTGGATCGCCGTTCGACGATTTCGCCCTCGCCGCAAGCCGGGCACTTTACACCGATGGTCTTCTGCTTGACGTACTTGCAGGTGGGGTAGTTGCTGCACGCGGTAAACTCCCCAAACCGGCCGTACTTTACGACCAGGTTATTCCCGCACTGCGGGCACGTTTCGTCGAGCGGCACATCGGCTTTCTTCTGTGCAGCGCCAATCTGCCGGGTTGTCTTGCAGTCCGGATAGCCCGAGCATGCGTAGAACGTGCCAAAGCGACCCTTCTTCAACACCATCGGGCGGCCGCAGTTTTCGCAATACTCCTCGGCGTCCTGCTCCGTGAGATCCACTTTGTCGATCTCTGGCAGCTCGACGGCGAGCTGCCGGGTGTTCGTGCACTCCGGATAGCCGGTGCAGGCGAGGAAGCTGCCATGCTTACCCCATTTGATGACCATCGGCTTGCCGCATTTGTCGCAGACGATATCCGTCGGCTTCTCCATGCGCTTGATGTCGGTCATCTGGGTTTCGGCGCGTTCGAGGTCAGCCTTGAACTTCTCGTAAAAGGCGCTCATCGCCTCCGTCCACTCGCGCTTGCCCTCTTCAATCTCGTCCAGCTCGCCTTCGAGCCGTGCAGTGTAGTGGACGTCGAAGATGTCGTTGAAGGATTCGAGCAGCAGGTCTGTTACGACCATTCCCAATTCCGTCGGGTGGAACTTGCCGCCTTCCTTCTTCACGTACTCCCGCTCCTGAATGGTCGAGAGGATCGAGGCGTACGTGGACGGGCGTCCAACACCGTCCGCTTCGAGTTCTTTCACCAGCGTCGCTTCTGTGTAGCGTGGAGGCGGCTCCGTGAAGTGCTGTTGCGGCTCGAGACTGCGGAAGCGCAGTTGCTCGCCCTCCTTCACCACAGGCAGCTTGTTCTTGAGTTCTTCGTCTTCCTCGTCCTTTTGGTCTTTGCCTTCCTCGTAGACTGCAAGGAACCCGTCGAACTTCGGGACGGAGCCCGTGGCCCGGAACAGGTAATCGGCGCCGTCCTTGCCCTTTGCCGTCACCTCGATCGTAGTCTGATCGAAGCGGGCGGGCGACATCTGAGAAGCGACGAAGCGCATCCAGATGAGGCGGTACAGCTTCAGCTCGTCTTCCGAGATGCCCTTGGTATCCTTCTCATCCTTCTTCAGATACTTCTGCAATTCCTCCGGCGTCCGCAACACTGATGTCGGCCGGATTGCCTCGTGCGCATCCTGGGCATCCTTCTTGCTTCGGAAGTAGTTTGGCTTCTCGGGGAGGTAGCTTTCCCCGTAGCGCTGGCCGATGAACTCACGGACCTCGTTCAAGGCGTCGTCTGAAACGCGCGTCGAGTCCGTACGCATGTACGTAATGAGTCCTACGGATCCTTCCTTACCCAGTTCCACGCCCTCGTACAGCCTTTGGGCCAGCATCATTGTGCGCTTTACGCTGAACCGGAGCTTGCGTGAAGCCTCTTGCTGCAAAGTTGAGGTGATAAACGGAGGAACCGGATTACGCCGCTTCTCGCGCGTCGTGACGGACTTAACGATGTAGCTCGCCTCGACGAGGTTGTCGACGATCGCCTTTGCTTGCTCCTCATTGGCGATCTCGACCGCTTCGTCGTTACGTTTGGCGAGAGCTGCCTTGAGAACGGGCGGCTTCTGCGCCGCCAGATGCGCATCGATGGTCCAGTATTCGCGCTTCTGGAACGCGCGGATCTCGCGCTCGCGCTCGACGATCAGGCGCAGCGCGACGGTCTGGACCCGGCCCGCCGATAACCCGCGCCTCACCTTGTCCCACAATAAGGGGGATATCTTATACCCGACCAGCCGGTCGAGCACACGACGCGCCTGCTGCGCGTCCACCAGATTGACATTTACCGATTGCGGCCGTTCGAAGGCTTTACGAATGGCGTTCGCGGTAATTTCGTTGAACATGACGCGAAACACCTTCGCGCCGCCATTCTTCTTGTCCTGCAGCTCCTCTTGCAGGTGATAACAGATCGCTTCCCCCTCGCGATCAGGGTCGGCGGCCAGATAGATTGTGTCGGCCTGCCGCGCAGCTTTCTTCAGCTCCTCGATGAGCTTCTTCTTGCCTTCGATGATTTCGTAGCGGGGACGAAAGTCACGCTCGATATCGACAGCAAGGTCCTTCTTGGGCAAGTCCTTGATGTGGCCCAGGGACGCTTTGACGACAAACTGCTTGCCGAGATATTTTCCGATTGTTTTCGCCTTCGCCGGCGATTCGACGATGACGAGAGATTTACCCATAACCTTTTTTAAGTACGTCTTTTTAAATACGTCCGTCCGGAACCGTACTCTAGTAGATATTTCCCCGTACTACAACTGTTGCTCAAGCTCTGAAGGAACTGAAGGACGTCACGTCTGTTACCGTGGCGGCCTCAGAGACCAGGAGGCTCCGGGCAAGGAAGACGCTCACTCCACCCACAATTTAACAAAGTTCTTGCCGGGAAGCTGCCGTACTACTCCCGCCAGCTCCAATTCGAATAGGACCGCAATGACCTCCGACGAGGAATAATTTTCTACTTTCGTCAGAAGATCGTCAAGGTTTATGGCGGAATCGGTCGGGAGCGCATCGAGTACGGCCTTCGCGACATGTCGATTGGGTCCTGAGACCGGAACGATGGCAGGATCCCCTTTTTTGGGATGCTCCTGCTGTTCGAAAAGATTCCGCTGACCGCGAAGACGAATACGATCCTCCGGTGGCAGTCCTTCAATGACATCCTGCGGAGACTGTACCAGATGCGCTCCTTCTTTGATCAGCATGTTCGGACCCCAGCTCATCTTCGATGTGATGTTCCCGGGCACCGCGAACACCTCGCGGTTCTGCTCGAGCGCAAGCCTTGCCGTAATGGCTGATCCGCTGTGTTCGGCTCCTTCCACCACAAGCACGCCTGTGCTCATTCCACTGACAATCCGATTACGAATTGGAAAATTTTGCGGATAGGCCGGAGTGGACATCGGGAACTCAGAAACGAGCAGGCCTTTGGCCGCGATCTCTTCCGCCAGCCGCCGGTTCTCGGCAGGGTAGATGTTGTCCAGTCCGGACCCGAACACAGCGACGGTCGCGCCTCCGCCTGACAACGCCCCTTTGTGCGCGGCCGTATCGATGCCCCTTGCCATTCCGCTTGCGATTGTCAATCCCGCCTCCGCCAGTTCCTTACTGAGCCGTTCGGCCACCTGGACGCCGTAAGGGCTCGGACGGCGCGTTCCGACCACCGCCAGCATGAGTGATTCGAGCAGCTCAACCCTTCCTCGCGCGAAAAGGGCCACCGGCGGATCGTAGATCTCGCGGAGCCTCTGCGGATACCGCGGATCGGAGAACGGGACAAGCACCGTTTCTGTCGCCGCCATCTTCTCCTGCTGCCTGACTGCTTCCTCGAATGTGCAGCCGCTCGCAATGCTTCGTGCAAGGCCTCCCGGTAACCCGGCTGCCTCCAGCTCTGAGGGCGTCGCCCGGAAGATCGCCTCCGGGCTTCGGAACTGCTGAAGGAGCAGTCCCGCGGAGCGTGGTCCCAAGCCGGGCACCAGGAGCAGAGCCAGCCAGTGCAGTTCCTGATCGCGAGTGTAAGCAGCAGTCGCCAAGCGAAATCTCCCCGAAAGGAGTGTATCGGCCGCCGGGAATCTCTCAGCAGGCCGGAGTCGCGGCTTCGAGCTTCCTTACGCTAAGATTGAGGTGTTTCGAAGGTGCGAAGAGACGACGATGAGTTTGCGGCGCTCGACCTCGAGCTGGTTTATATCGCCAAGAAGCTCAAAGAGGCGCAACGGCTGGAAAGTCAGCTGAGTGAGGCTGGCGTCGACTTCTTGATTGAGGCAGACACCTACCGCGGCGGCATCATCTTTCAGACTGAGCGCGTCGGCGCCTTCTTCTACGTAAGGCCCGAAGACGTGGAGCAGGCCCACGGCGTCCTCCGCAAGCACCGCTACAAGCCCCACCAGCGAATGAAGTGAATCAGCGCCGCTGGTACTTCGGATTATACTTTCCGCGCTCGGCGAAGCCGCCGAGTTCGGGGCGCATCGGCGAATAACGAGGATAGCTTTCGAAGATATCACCCGTTCCGAGCATGCGGGGATCCTCGTGCGCTTTCAGGCCGGCTTCCAGCTGGCGGCGCATCTCCGCCTGTGTCCGTTGGAACTCCGGCTTTCCTGCCAGATTATTGAGGCACCCCGGATCCTTGCGAATATCAAAGAGCTGCTCAGCCGGCTGCTTCCCAAAGCCGCGCTCAAAGAAGGGCTTCACTTTGGGATCCTCGCGGTGCTTCTGCATGTAGGTCTTGGTTGGTCCCGCGTCGATGTCGTAATATCCTTCGGGGTCGCCGGCAGGCCACCGGTCCGGCTTGAAGTTGCGCACGTACAGATAGTCGCGGGTCCGATAAGCGCGAGCGGGGTAACCCAGGTTGTCGAAGCGGGCGTGAGAATGGCGCTCGCGGCCTGAGAAGACGCCGGTTCGTCCCGTTGCCTTCCCGTCGAGCTTGCCGATGAGGGACTCTCCTACCATTGTAGCAGGAACTGGAACGCCGGCGGCCTCGAGAAACGTTGGAGCGAAGTCGACGAAGCTGATTACATCATCGTAGACGCGGCCTCCTTTCCACCGTTCGGGCCACGCTATGGCGAGGGGAAGGTGGATGCCGTAGTCTGTCATCATGGCCTTGGCGCCGGGGAAGGCCATTCCGTTGTCGCTCGTAACGACGACAATTGTATTGCTGAGCTCGCCGCGTTTTTCGAGGAGGTCGAGCATTCGCCCGAGGTGAGTGTCGAAATGTTCGATCTCGAGATAGTAGTCGAGGATGTCGCTGCGCACCTCCGGCGCATCGGGTAGAAAGGGCGGGACTTTGACATCCTCCAGGCGGCGGCCGGCCTTCAGACCGGAACCTTCCTCATACACTCGGTGAGGTTCCTGGCAACCGAACCAGAACGCAAATGGCGCACCCTTCGGGCGCTTTTCGAGAAAGGCCGCGAAGTTGGCGGCATAATCGATGTTACTGACTCCCGGACGCGCGTTCTTCACCGTAATCGACGAGAAGTCAGGACCCGCCGGATTCCGCTTCCATCCGCTGCCCTGCCAGTTGCACGGCCCTGCGCCTTTCCCGGTGAGACCAACGAAGTAGCCTGCGCGTTCGAGCAGATCCGGATAGACAGTCAGCGAAGCCGGGAAGCCCGAGGCGTGCGTGCCCGCCTCTCCCAACTGCCAGGGGTAGCGGCCGGTGAGAATGGCAGCGCGCGATGGAGCGCAGCCCGGAGACGCGCAGATCGCATTGGTGAACCGGACGCCCATGCCGGCGACACGATCGAAGGAGGGTGTCCGGACGGTCCTGTCCCCATTGGCGCCTGTGTGGGGCCATGACTGGTCGTCGGCAATCGCGAACAGGATGTTCGGGCGCGCGGCCGCATAGCCTCGAGTCAGGAAGAAGGGAGCAACGGAGGCTCCAAGGATCGTTCGTCGCGTGAGAGGTTGCACGCCTACATCCTATCGAAATCGGCATGAAAGCCAACGCGATTGATCGATCGGCGGCTGCCGGTCGCGGGAGCTCTATCGGGGCAGCAGGCCGAGACCGGGCCGGTTCGGGAGGATCAGCCTGCCGTTCTTCACCAGCACGCCTTCGAAGGGATCGTTTGCGATGAGAAGATTGCCGTCGAGGTCTGCGTAATCCACGAGCGGCGACAGATGGGCGGCGGCGGTGATTGCGACAGAGCTCGAGATCATGCAGCCGAGCATCGTCTTTAGCTTCAGCGAACGGGCGATGTTGATCATGCGAAATGCTTCGAGCATTCCTCCGCACTTGTCAATCTTGATATTCACTCCGTCGAAGGAGCTGGCGAGCCTTGGCATGTCCTCCGGGTGCAGGCAGGCCTCGTCGGCGATAATCGGGATGTGAACTTTGCTGCGCACCCAGCGCGTCTCTTCGAGCATGTGCGCGGGCATCGGCTGCTCGATGAATTCCACGCCCTGCTTCTCCAGCCAGTTGATTTTCCGGACCGCTTCTTCCTTGTCCGTCCAACCCTCATTGGCGTCGACGCGCAGCGGCTTTGATGTGACGCTCCGGACCGCTTCAATCATCTCCTCATCGGTCTTGAGCCCAACCTTCACCTTCAGGACTGGGTAGGCATCCGCCTCGCGCACTTTCTGGCGCACGATCTCCGGCTTATCGATTCCAATCGAGAACGTGGTGACGGGCGCGTCGTTCGGGTCGAGGCCAAAGTAGCGGTAGAGGGGAACGCCGAGCTTCTGGCCGTTCCAATCCATGAGGGCGATGTCAAGGGCTGCCTTGGCGGCAAACTCGCCTTGAATGTGGGTGAAGACATCGTCGAGGAGCTTGCTGAACTGCCGCGGGTCGGAGGACGTGATACGGTCTTTGACGGCTTCGATCGCTCGGCGCGCGGTCTCCGCGGTCTCCTTGTATCGAGGAATCGGTGCACCCTCGCCGCGCCCCGTAACGCCGTCTGCCGTGAAACGGAGGTGAAAGGTGTCGCGGTACTCGCTCGAGGACATCACAGTCGTCCAGGTGTGGCGCAGCTTCAGCCGGACGATTTCCGTCTCCAGTTGACTGACGCTTGCAGACCTGACGGACAGAGGAAGCGCCGCTCCGAGAACCGTTCTGAAAAGGTCGCGCCGGTTCATAGCTGTCTCCCGGCTGCAGTGAAGCGTGGGACTGAGGCTTTAGACATCAAGGGCGCATTTCCGCCGGGGCCCTGGAACACCGGCGGCAGAAGGGCGGAAAACATTCTCTGTTCTCAGTATACCGGCCGAAGGTTAGCGGCCGCCGCGCTCCTCCCGGAGTCAAAGAACAGGAGAGATCGGATCCTGGATCGCCGTGCGCTTGTGCCCGAAGATTTCGCGCTTCAGACTGGGCGCCGGCAGGGGCGTCCAGCCCTCGACAGGAACGGTGAACAGAGGGCAGGCCAGGCGCCGGACCAAATGCCCAAGGCCCACGTCGCCGATCGCTGGCGAAGCTCCGCTCCCTCGTGAGCTCATTACCAGATCGACAGAATACTCCCGCGCGGTCTGCGCAAGGCATCTGCTCCAGCTACCGACCCGAACCAGCGGCGTCGCTGGCACGCACAGCGCCGCCGCCAGATGACGAAGCCCGTCGTCGGCGCGCTCCCGCGAGAGCGGCCTCCTTCCGTGCTCCACCACGTAATGCAGTAACCCTTCATTGGGCTCGGGAACGACATGGAGCAGGATCAGTTCGGAGGCGGTTCTGAGGGCGACCTCCTGCGCTTTGTAAGCCAGAGCCGCGTCGTTGCCTTCCAGCTCCACGGCAACCAGGATGCGGCGGCTGCGCGGTTCGAAGGCCGCTCCGGGCTTGATTGCAGGTGTAATACATACAGGCCGGCTGCTCAGGCGCAACACCGCTTCCGTGACCGAGCGCCTCCAGAACCGATTCCACCTTCCGTACAACCGCGCGACCATCAGCACCAGGTCAGCATCGATGGCTTCCGCATGGTCTGCAATGGTTGCCGCGGTCTCTCCACGCAGCACCCGGCGACGTATCTCGAATGGCTCGTGCAGGCCGGCCCACGCATTCGAGGGCCAATTGCAGCTTTGTGCGCTCTCAGAGCGAATCACGTGCAACAGATTGAGATCCGCAGTCAAAGACCTGGCGACACCGATTGCGTATTGCACGGCCGCCTCTGACTGACAGGAAAGGTCGATGGGGGCCAGGATACTCCATCTTGAGGCCATACGAGACATCTCCTGAAACGCTGGCGCGTCGACACGGTTGCCTCTCAGCTCGCGAGACGCCGCTTGCCTCTTCGTTGTCGGTGCTCAGCTAGCCGTTTCGAGATGCACGCCCGGTGCCATAGAGATGGCCCTGAATTCGGAGGGGATTAAGGCGTGTCAGGCGCTGTAGTGCCTGTTTTCGGACGCTGGTGGCCGGATAGGGACAGCACGTTCGATCGGGGCGGGACGCCCGGCTTCACTCGCTCCCGCCGGGATCCGCGCCGTCGTCTTCTTCGGGCGGGGTCTCCGGAGGCCGCTTGATGCCGTGCTTTTCCATCCGGTAGATCAGCGCCTTGCGGCTGATGTCCAGGTATCTGGCCGCGTGGGTCTGGTTCCACTTGAACTTGTGAAGCGCGCGGAGCAGCAGTTCCTTCTCGATGGCTTCGAGGCTGATTCCTTGCGGCGGCAGCTCCAGGTTCAACATGTCTACCGGGACGTGTTCCCTGCGGAGGAAGTCCGGTAGATCCTGGAGCGTGATCTCGGGACCGGAAGAAAGGACCACAATCCGCTCGATGACATTCTCGAGCTCCCGGACGTTGCCAGGCCATCGGTAGTTTTGAAAGTACTTGATGAGGTGCTGCGGAAGGACGAGGTCAGGCCGGCCTACCTTCTGTTTGGTGCGAACGAAGAAGTGCTGAACCAGTTCGGGGATATCCTCGGCGCGCTCCCGGAGCGGGGGAAGCTCCAGCGGGATCACTGCCAGCCTGTAATATAAGTCTTCTCGAAAGGTCTCGTCTTCGACCATCGCCTTCAAGTTGCGGTGCGTGGCGGCGATGATGCGGACGTCGACCTTGCTCGGTTCTGCCGCGCCCACCTTCTCAATTTCGCCATGCTGGATCAGGCGCAGCATTTTGACCTGCAGCTCGAGCGGCATTTCGCCGATCTCATCCAGAAACAGCGTGCCGCCGTCGGCAAGTTCGACCCGCCCGCGCTTGTGGGTTACGGCTCCGGTGAAGGATCCTTTCACGTAGCCGAATAATTCGGATTCCAGCAGATCCTTGGGTATGGCCCCGCAGTTGATTGTGATGAAGGGCTTGTTGTTCCGAAGGCTGTTGAAGTGAATGGCGCGGGCGAGCAGCTCCTTCCCCGTGCCGGTCTCTGCCCGGATCAGAATCGTCGAATGCGTTCTGGCCGCTCGCGCCGCCATTTCGAGAACGGAAAGGAGTGCGTCGGAATGACCGATGATGTTCTCAAAGCCGTACTTACGGTCCAGGCTCCGGCGAAGGTTCGCAACCTCGTCCACCAGCTTCTGGCGCTCGAGCGCGCGGCTTACCACCAGCAGCAGCTCTTCGGAGTCAATCGGTTTGGTCAGGTAGTCGTACGCGCCCGCTTTGACTGCCTGCACGGCGCTCTGAATGGTTCCATAAGCCGTCATCAAAACCACGGGCAGTTCGGGCTCCTGCGCGCGGATTCGCTCCAGCAGTTCAATTCCCGAAATTCCGGGCATTCTTAGATCCGTCAGCACTAATGAGGGCCGTTCCTTCTCGAGCACCGCCAGCGCCGCCTCGCCGCTCGGGACTTCGGTCACCCGGTACCCGGCGTCCTCAAGCTGAGTCTGGGTCACCCAGCGGACGTTCTCGTCGTCGTCAACGACCAGAATCGAATCAGTCATGCTTCCTTACGCGCTTCCTTCATCGGGAATTCAATCATGAACGTCATCCCGCCCGAGGGATTTCTGTGTGCTGTCAGCAAACCGCCCATCTGGCCGACGATCTGATGAGCGACAGGGAGGCCGAGTCCGGTTCCGGTCTCTTTAGTCGTGAAGAACGGGTTGAAAAGCTTATCGATGTCCTCCGGAGCCACGCCGGATCCCTGATCGATAACCCGAATTTGCGTCGTCCCACCCGTTTGATCGACCGCAACCGTCACCACGGACCCCGGTTCACTTGCCTCCGTCGCATTGATTACCAGATTCAGGAGGACTTGCGTCATTTGCTCGGGATCGCATTCGATGGCAGCCACGCCGGGCGCAACTTCACGGCGAAACTCGATGCTCTTGCTCCCGATTGCGTGCTGCGCGAGTTCGATAACCGTTTCCAGAATCGAGTCAATCGATACAGATTGCAGTTTGGGCGGACGCGGCCGTGCGAAGTTGAGAAAGGTCGTCAGCAGTCCATTGAGCCGTTTACATTCGCTTTCGATAATCTCCAGACACTTCGCAGCTTTCGCATCGAAGGTCTGGCCTCTCCGCAAAATCGATGCGGCCCCGGCAATGCTCGCTAGCGGATTCCGAATCTCATGAGCAAGACCTGCCGAGAGCTGGCCGATCGCTGACAGCCTCTCTGCGCGCTTCATCCCTTCAAAGTTGGTCTGCAGCTTTTCGTAAACGCTCGATAGCTGTTCGGCAAGCTCCTGGTATTTCCGCTTCTGCCTTCGCTCCCGGTCCGTGTAGAGGCCGATGATCGTCCCAAACAGCCAGTACAGGATGAGAGTCGCCATGTGGTCCGTGGGAGCGACGGCCTTGGTTGGACCGGCTGCGACAAGGGCTGCGGTTGAGAGCAGTGCGATCAGCAGGCCCCCGCGCCATCCGTCGTAAAGCGCCGCGATGACGATTGGGATGAAGTAGAGCGAAGGGAACACAGTTTGCCACGGGCCGACGCCGGGCGTCAGATGCTGGCACAGAGCAATGAGCGCGGCGCCGGCGGCCAGGACGGCTCTCCGCGTCCAGTCGCCGTGAAGCCTCCGGGCAATTCTTCGATGAAAATGCATCCGCTGTTTCCGGTACTACTACAAGCGTAGCGTAAGTGGTGCATCCGGGCAGCTCATGCGGAAAGAGAGTGGCTATCCTCAGCGAGCTGAAAAACGGATTCCGGGTGGCCGACCTTTTGAATGGCTCTTAGGATCCGCTCGTGCAGCGTCAGGATCGCGTCCCGAACGCTGAAAGGCAGCCTCTGATCGAGGATCGGCTTGATGGAGCGGACGACGGCGGTGGAGTGCTTGCCGGAACTGGAAATCGCCACAGGTTCCGGAACGTAGAGACAGCCCGCCGGCGTCAGCAAGGCTGCTTCGAGCAGCAGGATCGGAGTGTCGACGTACAGGATGGCGCTCTCTTTCACACCGACACCCAGCTCCGCGCGCAGCCGTTCGGAGGTGTTCACTTCGCTTGGGATGCTCAATCCTTCGCGGGTGAGCGCCCCCCGCAGCGTATGAAGCGCTTCGGGGAACGGCTTGTCGATGATGAACGAGACCACGCGAGGCTCATGTGTCATGGCGTTCCTTGTGCGACTTACAAAGGCATTGGTGCAATTCCGGTGCCACGCGTTTGGATCCCCTGGACTGTCCGAACCTGCGGCAGTGACCGGACCATTAGGGACATCAGATGTGCCCTTTCGGGCACCGGAGGCTCCTCCAAGCCCGTGTTTCGCGGCGCGTCCGGTGAGTGGCACTGGACATGCACTACAGCTCCGTTCACGGTCATCTGGCCGCATCGCCCGGAAAGGAGATCTGTACTGATGGGAAACAACATCTACATCACACAGGAAGACATGCAGCGGCTCCGCAGCCTCGTGAACGCTCTGCAATCGACGCCGAAAGCGGAGCTGGTTGCCGTTCTGGAAGAGGAGCTGGACCGCGCGCATGTCGTCGAGTCGAAGGACCTCCCGCCGGACGTAGTGAGCCTCAACTCGCAGGTGCGTGTTTTGGATCTGGATAGCGGCAAGACCATGGAGTATGAGCTCATCTATCCCAATTCGAAGCCGAGCTCAGACGCGCATGCTCTTTCCGTGCTCGCGCCCCTGGGGATGGCGCTGCTGGGCTGCCGCGCCGGAGACGTTATTGAATGGGAGGTTCCCAAGGGAAAGCGGCGGCTTAAAGTGGTCGAAGTTCTCTACCAGCCCGAGGCAGCGAATCAGTCCGCTGCATGACGAGCCGGTTTCCCTGGACCTCCGAATGGGGCATCGATCTCGGCAGTGCGAATACCGTGATCTGCTCCGCTGCGGGGGAAATTCTGGTCAACGAGCCGTCGGTCGTCGCCATCAACCGGCGCTGGGGAACCGTGGAGTCCGTCGGGGTGGAAGCCCACCGCGCCGTTGAGCGAAACCCTGCGGCGATTGAGACGACCTACCCGGTCCGGAAAGGGGTCGTTACGGATCCGGCGCTTGCGGAGCAGTTGCTGCGCTCCTTCCTCAAGCGGATCAACCGAACTGTGCTTCCCGCCGGCTTGAATGTGGCTCTGGCGATACCAGGCGGCATCACGGATGTGGAGCGTTTCGCCGCCGTCGAATGCGTTCGCCGCGCGGGAGCATCCCGAGTCGCGCTCGTCGACCAGATTCTGGCGGCTGCGCATGGCGCGGGCATTCCTCTCGGCGAGCCTCGCGGAGCCATGGTCATCGACGTTGGAGCGGACCTGGTTGAAGCAGGCGTATTCTCGCTGGGGGAGATTGTCGTCTCCAGGGCGGAACCAGTGGCCGGCAATGCGATGGATCACGCAATCAGGGAGCACGTGCGGAAGAACCACAGGCTCCTGATTGGACTGAAAACGGCCGAGGAAGTGAAGCGGGTCATTGGCTCGGCGACCGGCAACGGGCACTCTGCTGCGTCGTTGAAGGTTACGGGGCGTTGTCTTCTTCGCGGCCTGCCACGGTCTGTATGGCTATGCGCGGGAGAAGTCCGGGAGGCCATTGCGCCCGTCATCGCCGCAATCATCGGAGTGGTGAGAAGCACGCTCGAGGCCGTTCCGGCAGAGCTAAGCGGCGACCTCATTGAAACGGGGGCGGTCCTCACGGGCGGGATGGCGTTTCTCCCCGGCCTCGCCGATTGTCTTTCCCTTGAAATGCAGATTCCAGTGTCCGTTTGTGCCTCGCCCACGACGTCTGTCGCTGCTGGCCTGAGCAAGCTGATTCGCGATGAGCGAGTATGGCAGGCTGCTCGAAACCTGGCGTGATTGCGGAGCGAGGATCGCCTGCGCGCATACGTTTCACGCCCCATGCCAGGGAGAGAAGAAGACAGAGCGCGAGCGTGACTCCCAATGCGTAAATCGCGAG
>JADGHK010000030.1 GCA_019686145.1 Bryobacteraceae bacterium
CCGGCCTGCAGGAGCACGGCATCGAGTTTCTCGGCCCTCCGCCGGCCAGTGCCTAGTCCGAGCCACTTGTTGTCCGTCTACCAGCGCGCGGTTAGAGACGAACAAGTGCAGCAGCGCCGGCGTCGCGAGCCGATGCTCCGATCGCGCGCTCGGCGATATTCAGCAGGTCAGCAAGGTCGAGGTAGATCACTGCCTGAGTCGTTCGAGCGCCTCGGCGTACCGGGGCAGCTCGCGGTCGAGGACAGTATCGAGCCTTTCCCGCTTGCTGGTCCGCTCGATGTGCTCCCGAATTTCCTGGCGTGCGCCCTGCTGCATAGACGGGTCCTTTCGCTCAGCATCCCTGTGCAGCGCCTCGGCCTTCTGCTGGTCGAGACGGCGTCTCATCGCCATGACCTGGATGATACCGCTGCCGACACCGTACGAGAATGCCAACTCGACTTGTTGATCTCGGTATGAAAGGTCTGCTCCGATTCCTTAGACATCACTCAACGTCGGAACTCCATTTCGAACTGCACGCCGAGTCTTAGCTTCTTCAGGTTCATCCGAATGGCCGGTTGAACGAAACACCGAAAGAGTTCTGTCCAGCTCTCGACGGGAACGTCGCCCCGAATGATGAACCGGCGGACGCTCCGGGTTACGGGCTTCGCCACTATGGCAGGCCCCGAAGTTTCACTCATGGGCGCGCCGGCACCCGTTCCACCCCCGGCGCTGGGTCCGCTAGCACCAACCGCAGCTCCGACGGGCTGCTCGCCTCTCGGGACCTTCGCCGACTCGGGTATGAATGGCGGGATGATCCACACGCCATCTTCGCTGGGGTCCAAGGACACCGACTGCTTGCAGTAGGTCGCTTGAAACGCAGTTAGACTCTGGCCGCGTCCGATACCGACGAGTCCATCAGCACAGGCTTGGGCAAGCCGATCAGTCACCGCTTCCTTGGTCGCAACCATGGGTTCGTCCGTGTATTTTCTTGCCCGCGCACCCGTAGGGCAACGGCGTAGGCCGGGCCCAGTACCTCCAGCCCGGCCCTGCGTTCCGCGTCCAAGCGCCTCTTGGGATCTTCCTGCTGCTCAACGTCGAAATGATCCCAGTAGGCCGCGCGCACGCCCTCCAGCGCCGCCCGCTCTCGGTGTGCCTGCCGCAGTTTGCTCAGCACCCGAGCAGTTCCTACCAGGAAGAGAAGCGTGCTGCGGTACAGGCGGTCCTTTCCGCCACACCGCACACTGATCGCCTTCACACGCTCCTGGATCGCGTCCTGCGCTCCGCCATTCTCGTCCCACGCTAACGACGCGGGGAGAACCAGCAGCGTGAGTGACTTTCGCTCCGGCAGATCCTCGATGGAATTGACGATCACGCGCCACGTCGCGCCTGCGAGAGCACCCTTGAGCTTGTCTCCACCTTCTGCAGCAGCTTCTCGATGTAAGTATCCTGATCCTCCCGCTGGAAGAGCACGTTCCGCTCCTCGAACTCGTCCTTCGTCCACCCGTTGCCCCACCATGCGACTTCGGGGACGCGCGTGCTGGAGACGATGAAGGAACTCAGGACCACTGCCTGGTCGCCCAGTTGGCGCTCCAGGTCCTTGATCGTCTGGTGGAACCGGATCTTCGGGTCGTTGGGCCCCTCGAGATTCCGCAACCCCTTGGGGTCGATGAAGCTCACGTACTGACGGCCATCAGCCAGCAGCCAGAGGATGAAGTCGGGGTAGAAATTGCCCGCCTCGAAGAAGCCGATACCGCGCCCTCGGCTCAGGTTGCGAAGCAGGTATAACTCTTTACCGTTGAGGAATTCCTTGCCCTTGTCTAATTCGCAGAACTTCTGGAGATCCAGTACGAAATCGCGCTCACCCTCGTTCTCCAGCACCACGGGCTTGACCTCGATAAGGTCGTTCCCGACGTAGATAAGCGGTTCGTAGAGGTAGCAGCCGAAGGCGATGGCATGCAGGGACTGGAACTCCACGTTCCGCAGCTTGCCAGCGCCGATCAGCCCCTTGATCTCCTCCAGTTTCTGGATGATTTCCTCCCGCGACTGCTCGATGAGCAGGCGGTACTCGTTAATGAAGTTGGGATCGCCCTCGGAGAGCTCGCGGTACTCGAGGTGGCCGCCTTCGTATTCCTGCTTTCTGAACTTGTAGTAGCGATCCAGGTACTTTTTTAAGAGAGTCACAGCGATCTCCTGCCAGCGGAGGACCTGCTGGAACGACCGGAAGTACATCTCCTCCTTGGGAATGAGGAGCACGTACCAGTCTTTCCGTCCCAGGAGAGTCGCCAGGTTGCCGCGCGACAGGTTGAGGTTGTGCCAGGCGCGCTCGTTCTTGAACTGCTGAAGCTCGAAGTAGATGGCGTCGAAATCGAGGAATGCCAGATGCGGCTCCTCGAAGAAGCCGCGATCACGTTCTGCCGCCTGCGCACTCGTCCGACCGGTGCCGCTGGCCATGGCCTGCAGCTTCGGATACCAGTCCACGACGACAGGATGCCGGACGAGATACTCGGGAGGCCCGTCAAGGGTGGGTTTCGGCCCGTCCTTTTTGAAGTCGACGCCTTCCCGAAGACGGACCATCTTCAGCTTTTTGCTCCCCAGGTTCTTGATGACGGGGAGCACAAACTCGATTCGGTCCTCGTTCGCCGGCAGACCCTCGTCCTCGAGGTACTCCTTGAACTGGCGCATGTAGTCCGCGCGGATGCCGAAGATGTTGAGCGTTTCCAGCGTCTCGATGTTCTCGGGCGCGGCCTGCCCCTCCAAGCGCCTGCTGCGCTTGAGCGAGAAGTCCTTCCCCTTGAGCCGGACGCCGCGACCGAAGAGCTGAATGATCTGCGGGCCCTCGCTCCGCCCGATGTTCATCAGGCCCATGGTGCTGACCCGCCAGCTCGACCAGCCCTCCGTGAACTTCTTGGACCCGATCAGGACGTTGATCGTGGACGCCTCGTCGTTGAGGGCGCGGAAGAGAGAGCCAGAGAACTCCTTTTCCGTGACGACCAGCTCCTTCTGCTCTTCGCAGAGCTTGCAGAGCGCCGAGGCGTCGCCGACATTGATCACGCCGAAGGCGTCGTTGTCGCCCAGGCGAAGCGCCACCTCGCCGTCCGTGCCCTTCAGATTCTCGACGTGTAGCGCGGCTGTCGTGGGGGCATTAAAGAGCACGCGCAGGATGTCGTCGAAGATCTGGTCGGGCGATAGGCCAAGCGTATTGAGATACCGGTATGTCCCCTGGAAGAGCTCCCGCCCCTTGGTGTCAAGGAGGCCTGACCGTCCAGCCAGCAGCAGCTCGATAATCGCAACACTGCTTCTGCGGTCCCGCACAAAGGTCGCCAATGACAGGAGAATGTCCACAACGTCCGACACCTTCCTGCCTTGCTGCGTCCGGACCGCGTTGACACTCCCGCCGACGAATATCCAGAGCGGCCGCTCAATCAGGAAAGGGCGAAACTCCACCGGTTTGTCGCGGTAGAGCCTGAGTTGCTGGTAAAAGGTCAGAAGACAGGCTGTCAAGTATTTGCGGCGGATGTTCTCGTCCGAGTCGTCGGCCAGGTTCAGGATGCGGTAGTCCTTCCCGTAGCCGTCGCCGTAGAAGTACTTGTAGGAGTAGTCGAACAGGATGCACTTGGCGTAGACCTGCTCCAGGGCGCGGTTGCCGCTGGCCTTCATAGCCTGCCCGAAGGTCGCGGAATACTCGAACGAGAAACCGTTCTCGCAGAGCTGACTCCGTTTCTGCATCCAGGCGCCGATCTCTGCGCCGCTCGTCCCACGATGCCCCTCGTCCACGAGGACCAGGTTGTTCCCCTCGAAGGCCTCCACGGCCACGGTCTTCTCGCCCATCTCGTCACGCAGCTTGTGAATGTCGAGGATCTCCACCGCACGGCCGGTAAAGAGGCCTCGCCCCTCCTTCGAGAAGAGCTCGGCGTCGATCCCCGAAAGCTGGAACTCCTCCAGATGCTGGTGCGAGAGCCCCTCGTTGGGCGTGAGCAGGATGACCCGATTCACCGGCTGGCCGCCGTGCATGTTCAGGTAGTGCTGGTACTGGAGGATGTTGATGTGCATGAGCAGCGTCTTACCGCTTCCGGTCGCCATCCAGAAGGCGACCTTGTTCAGGTCCTGCTTCGTGTACGGCTCGACGCGGCTCGCCTCCGGGATCGGACCCGCGGGCGACCCGAAAACGGGGTACTCGCCCCGGTTGAACGCATCAACGTGCGCGTTCAGTTGGGCGAGCAGCCTCTCGGGGTCCCGGAAGTACCGGTCGAGGTAGATCTCGGTAAACAGCAGCGCCAAATACTGGAAGTACTTCGGATAGAGAAACGGACCCTTATGGTTCCGCCTTTCCGTGATCTGCCGCCAGTGGCGCACGATGTTCTGGTCGTATGCCAAAAGCAGGTCGTGGGGCAGCTCGGGCCGGTCGGATACCAGCTGCAGTTGATGGTAAAAGCGGGAGATGTTGTTCTCGTCGAAGCCTTCCAGCTCCGGCGCCATTAGGTTCTTGGCGAGTCCCTCGAAGTTCGATACACCGAATAAGCTAAGTAGCCACTGGTGGAGCACTAGCCGCTGCTCGAAGCGCAGGGGCTTTTCGATGTGTTCTGCAACTCGCGACGCCATGATCGCCCCTTCTTTGCTCAGCTACTCAATGCCAGCAGTGATTGCGGCGCAATTTGGTTGTACCACTTGCAGCATGGTGCTTTTGTATTTGCTGGCCAGCGCGTGGGTTTCGGCAACAACCTATTGGCCAGAATGTTGGTGCATTCGGCGACTAGAGACTTCTCGCCGTGCCACATTTCCGAGTGCCTGTACTCGCAAAGCTCAGCGTAGCGCCGTAGAATGAATGCATAAAGATCGGCCACCTGAACAAGTCCTGCGTGGTGGGACTTAACGGCAAAAGCGCTATCGATGAGTTGATCCAACTTGGCTTGCTTTTTTCTACGGCCATAGTAATCGTCGGTCCAAGCGGGCGGATCGAAGAGCAACTCAGAGAGTTTGTCGGCCTTCTGTTTATTCTCGTCCACAAAGAGGAATGTCCGGCCCTTGTTCTTAGCCTTTCCTTGATGATGTTTCTGGAGCTGTAGAGCAATATGAAGGCAGGCAGCCATCCACAGATCATCAGCCACTTGCGGGAACGTACTACCATCGATCTGCCCGAACTGATACCGGTCAATCGCCGCGAGAGCAATGTGATGTTTTCGGTCGGCTACCCACCGACAAAGGGACATGACAATGTTCTCGCGGGTTTTGGCATCAACGTTATGCCATCTATCACGGCCGAGAATTATCTTCGCTCCTTTGAGCTCCTTCAAATTCTCCTGAAACAGACCTTGTATCTGATCGAAGATCTCTCCGAATTCTTCTCGTGCCCGGTGGAGGCGATGCCCATCCACCACGACCCCCACCATCACCAGGCACGGGTCACTGGAGTCATTTCCGCTTTCGTCAACGTAGCACACCTTCATTGCCGTCTCCTTGTATCGCCGGAGCGACGGCATCTGCCGTTAGAATATGTTCCCCGGCCGTTCATGTTAACCTTTGCCATTAACATGGACCGATCCACCCGCCTATATGAACGTCAACCGTTAACATGGACGCTGCCTTGACTCTTGTGAAGGCCTAGAGTTCGCATGGCAGCTCTCCTTACACGTCCTGCACGTCGAACATGAACCGCCTGAATACTTCTTCCGTGAGCCGCACCTTCCAGGTCTGGTCCGGCTTACGGAGGTTTTCCAGGTTGTTGTCGCCGTTTACGTAGATCACGTCGTATTCCTGGTCCTTCGTGTTGTAGCCCTGCTTGCGGAACCACTTGTCCAGTTCGTCGTTGTCCAGCTCCTTGGTGTTGCGCCAGAGGATGAGCACCCGTTCGCCTTGTGGATTCATGCCCGTGACGACGCGCACGCCCCCGATGTGGTCGATGGTCTTCACGCGGAGACCGATCAGGTAGTTGAAGGTCTCGATGAGGTCCACGACCGTCGGCTTCGTCTCGCCGGCAGTCCCGGTGGCGATGCTGAGCTTATAGTTGAACGGGTCCTCGAAGCGGTCGATGTTGAGCAGCGACGCGCTCCCCCGGCTTTCCACATCGAGCATGTAGCGGAGCATGTAGTCCTCGCGAAATTCACGATATTGATCGAGGAGGGATTGCTGGGCTTCGGTACGCTTGAGCTTCAAGTTGTTGAGCGTGTCTTCGTAGGATTCGAGGCGCAGAATCTTGAGGATGCGCGGGCTGCGCTCGATCTCTTCCTCGGTCGGCATGCGCTTGGGCTTGCCGTCCTTCCACTCCGGCGTGAAGATGACCTTCTTGAGGCGCGGCACGAGCACTGTGTCGAAGTAGTCGCCCATCTCCACCAGGATGAACTTGCGCTGGCCGCCGTCCTCGCGGTTGAGATTGATGACCGCATGGCCGGTGGTGCCGGAGCCGGCGAAGTAGTCGAGTATTAAAGAGTCCTTCTCCGAACACGCTTCAATCAGTTTTGCCAAGATATAGGGATCTTTGGGGTTCGCAAAACCATCGCCACCGAGGATGTCACGGAGTTCTTTGAAAGCTGCCCGTCGATCTCTGTAGAAAACAGCAGGCAACACCTGTCCCTCGGTCTCGTGCAGGTAGCGTTTTAGATTAGGGACGGTGCTCTCGTCGGGCCCGAAATGAATTCGGCCTTCGGCAATTGCCTGCTGCATGGTCTCTGCTTTAGAGAACACCCAGCCACGTTTTGGAATGGCGACAGGTCGCTTCGTCACGGGGTGCAGCACTTCATAAGTCGGCCCGCCACCGCCAGGCCAAGAAATATTATCTGGGAAGTACACGCCCCTAGCGTCCACACAAGAATAATGCTCATGGGTCTTTGCTGGATGGCCCTTTGGGAGATGCCGATACCATTCTTTAAGCGCCCTAGATATAGCATCGTAATCGTTGCCGTGTTGTTTCTTGAGTTTTTCTACCTCCTTGTAAATCTCGTCAATTCCCTCTTTGCGCGTTCTCCAGCGTTGGCCTGCCGTCACAAGGCGCTCTTTATCGCGGACATAGGTAACGATGTAGTCCTGTGAAACAGAGATGAAGCGTGAGTCATTCTTGAGTCCCCCCTCCCAAACCATTGAGGTGATGAAGTTATTTACGCCAAACAGATCGTCCATGAGAAGGCGCAAATGAGCCTGTTCGTTATCATCCACGGAGACAAAGATGGCACCCAGATCGTTGAGTAGAGCCTCGGCTAACGCTAGACGGTGACCGATCATTCCCAGCCAACTTGAGTGTTGGTATCGGTCGCGGTACACAAACCCGTCGGTTCCCGTGTTATAGGGCGGATCGATGTAGACGCACTTCACCTGTCCTCGATACCGTGCCTGCAGCAGATTGAGCGCCTGGAAGTTTTCGCTGTGGATGAGCACCCCGTTGGTCTCCTCGTCCAGGTCCGGGATAGCCACCAGCAGGCGCAGTTTGAAGGCTTCGTCGAAGTGGCGCGTGTCCACCACCAGCGTGGGGTGGGCACGCAGGAACTCCGCCGTGAGCGGTTCGGTGTAGCCGGGCATCGTCAGGTCGCCCTTGATCTCATCAATGGAGAATAGCCGCACCCACTCCTCCCGCTGGGCATCGTTCTTGAGGATCTCGTCGATGAGCCAGTAGCGCGTCTTCTCGTTCTCGATGGTGAAGATGCGGTCCAGCGTGATGCAGTACTGCGTCTCGACCACGAACTTCTTCTTGAGCCAGAGTTTTTTCTGGAAGTTTTCGATCTGAGCCAGAAAATCAATGAGCTTGTGGGCGATCCGGCGGATGGCCTTGATCTTCGCGAGGTACTGCTCTACGCGCGGGGCGGTCTCGCTCTCAATGTCGTCCAAGTGCATGACTTCGTTCTTGATGTAGAAGTCCAGCTCCCGCCGGAGGAAGCCGCCCAGGTCCTTGTGGATGAAGTAGTCGAACGTATTCCGCGCAGTGTAGTCGGTGAGGTGCTTTTCCAGGAGCGTGCGCTTGGGGTTCTTCTCGGTGGGGCACTCTGCAGCCAGATGCGGCAAGAAGTCAGGAGTCAGAAGCCGGGAGAGAGAAGCTTGGGAAAAGAGGGAAACGAGCTGGTTGGCGGCATCAGCATTCAAGTCGGCCTGCTTGCGCTTTTCCGGATCCGGCACAAAGCGGAAGTAGATAACCAGTTCATCCTCTCCAAAATCCCAGATAGCGCGGTTGCCGTCCCCTGACTCCTGTCTCCTGACTCCTGTCTCCCCATCTCCCTGTCTCCCCGTCTCCCCTTCTCCCCGTCCCAGAATGAACCGGCGCTCGTTGCCGTTTTGCGGGCGGTTGTTGTCTTTCTCCGTGTCGGCCTCGACGAGCTTGAAATGAACCCGCTTGCCGGAGGGGAGTTTGAAGGTGTAGTCGCGCAGGTACTCACTTGTCTTGATGTAGTACTGGTCGTGGTTGGCCCAGTGGAGCTTGACCTCTTCGCCCTCGTAGGGGATGGCGTAGACGCCTTCCTTGTAGCGCCGCAGCGAGATGAAGTCACCTTCCTGGTAGTACCGCCGGAAGAAGTTGTAGAGGTGCGAGTAGACCTCGTTCTCGAGGGCGGTCACGTCCACGGCCTCCGCGAGCTTGGCGCGGAGTTCCTTGACGCGGGGGAGCGTCTCCGGGTCCGCGCCGAGCTCCTTCGCCTTCTCGACGGCTTCGGCCAGCTCTGCCTCGACCGCGCCCCGGTTCTCGGCCTTGTAGGCCTGGAAGGCCTCGCGAACCTGGGGCAGCAGGTCCTTATCGAGAAAGCGGGTGATTTCGTCCCGTTTCGCATTCATGATGCGATAGATGCCGAAGTCCAGCTCGGTCTGGTCAAGCTGGAACATCTCGGCCAGCAAACGCTTAAGTTTCTCGAGGCTCTCGGACATCGTCATCCTCGCTATACGACGCTCCAGCGGATCGTGAACAGGGGCTCGACGCTCGTCCGCTGGCGCATTCTCTTCTCTAACTTTTCGATCAAGCTGTCGCGCTTGGCCATGATCTCGTCCTCGACCTCGAAGATGCGTTGGCGCTGGCGGCGCTTCAGCTTCTCAAGCTCCTGAATCTGTTTTTGCAGAGCATGCTGCTCTTCAACCGTGGTGGCAAGCCGCGCCTGCCGCGTCAGGGCCTTGATTCGCTCCTTGGTATCTTTCAGCTCCTTTTCGGCAGCAAGCACCATGTCGTCGGCCCATTTTTCCAGCTTCTCTCGAGCTTCTTGGAAGTGCCGGTTGTTGGTCTCGAGCGAACGGCTGATGGTGGCTTGAACGTGCCGCTCGGCCTGCGCCGCCAGCCGGGCTTCCACGTCGGACGGTAAAGAAGCAAGCGGTTCGGCCCTCGCTTCACAGTGGAACATCTTCTCCATCGTCTCCTGGTCAAGCGAGCAGCCATCATCGTCAATGCCCGAAAATAACAGGTACTCCTCCTTTTCGAACGAATCGATGGTGAGCCGTTGCAGGTGCAGCCAGCCGGAGCGGCCCTTGAGCGCCTCCACCACAACAATCCTGGTTGGCCGCCCGCTGATGTCGAAGGTCACACGCGCGAGCGGAGTAGGCGTCGTCTTGCCGGTTTCAACGACGTACTCGCCCAGCGGATGCGACAAACGATAGAGGAACGCGCCGGGAACGTTCTCATGGTCCTTCGAGATCAGACGGTAATGACCGGGGAGGATGCCGTCCCGGGGAGGTTTCTCCAGCTGGAACTCGAGGTGCGCCTCGTCGAACGTCGCCCGACCATCTAGCACGAAGCGCGTGAGGCGCCAGAACATCATCCCTACGCGGTCGAGCTGCTGGCGCGCCCCTTCCAGGTTTGCGCGCAGGCGCGCGTGCACGTCTTCATCGAAGTGCTCGAGGAGCTTCTGCCGGGTCTCCGCCAGCTTGGCGCGAATCTTCTCATCGAGCTCATCCCGTAGCCATTTGAACGCTGCCTCGATTTCCTCCGGCGTCCGGCACTGCTGGTAGATGTCCAGAACCCTTCGCTCGAAGTCCACGCCGGACTCGATGGTTCCCAAGACTTCATCCGAGGCTCCAAACACGCCGCTGAACAGGCTGAACTTCTCCTCCAGGAGCTCATGAACACGCCGGTCGGCCTCGTTCTTCTCGTTGAGGAAGTTGATGACCACGACGTCGTGCTTCTGCCCGTAACGATGGCAACGGCCGATCCGCTGCTCGATCCGCTGGGGATTCCACGGAAGATCATAGTTTACGACCAGGGAGCAGAACTGAAGGTTCACGCCTTCGGCGGCAGCTTCGGTGGCGATCAGGATCTGCCCATGGTCGCGGAAGTGCTCGATGATGGCCGTGCGGACGTCCACAGGCCGGGACCCAGTGGCCCGACCACTTTGCTTGTTGGCTACCACCCAGCGCTCGTAGATGGCGGTCGTGTCTGGTTCCTTGTTCGTCCCGTTGAACGTGATGACGCGGCCCGCGTAGCCGTTCGCTTCCAGGAAGTCCTTCAGATAAGCCTGTGTCCGTCTCGACTCCGTGAAGATCACTGCCCTCTGGGCCGCTCCCATCTCGGTCATCTTTCCGAAGCCGATCTCAAGGGCTTTGATCAGGGAGCGGGTCTTGGTGTCGATCCCGATGCTTCTCGCCCACTGGGCGTAGCGGTTCAGCTCCTCGATCTCCGCGAGGAGCTTCTGGCGGTCGATGGTGGGTTCCGCTGGTTCGGATCCGGCAACTTGTGGTTGCTCCTCCGAGCCCTCGTCACCGGCAGGCAGAGGAGGCGAGTCGATCAACTCGTCCAACAGCTCATCCTCGATCTCTTCGTCCGCGATGAGACGCTCGGCCAAGTCTTCGGGGACCGGCAGGTTGTCACGTATGGCGATCAGGCGGTCGCGCATCGCTTCCAGCGTGGCCGCGACTGCGTGCGGCGAAGAGGCAAGGAGCTTGCGCACGATCAGAGCCGTTAGATGCCTTTGACGATGGGGAAGGGCATAGGTGTCCTTGCGTTGGAGGAACGCCGACACCGCTTCGTACAGCTTGTGCTCTTGCTCCGTGGGCTTGAAGGGCCGGGTGATGAGGCGGCGCTCCGTGTATTGGATGTACTCGACCACCTGCCGCCGAAGGGTGCGGATGGAGAAGGTGCGAAGGCGATTCCGCAAATCGTCCAGGTCTCCGCCCGCATTGACGAACTGGCTTCGGAACGACGGGAGGTCGCCGAAGATGTGCCCGTCGATGATGGTCGAGATTCCGTAGAGCTCCACCAAGGAGTTCTGGAGCGGCGTCGCGGTCAGAAGCACTTTGCGCCGGTCTTCAAGGGCCCACCGGATGTTCTGGCCCATGCGATTCGACGGCCGGTAGGCATTTCGCAACTTGTGGGCCTCGTCGATGACCACCAGGTCCCACTGGACGGGGCGAATGTCGGGCGCGTGTTCACTGGCAAAGTGCATCGACGTGATAACGATTTCTTCCGCCTCGAAGGGGTTGGATACTCCTCGAGCCTGGCGCTCCCGGTACTCCTTCGCGTCGAGGATGGCCGTCGGAAGGGCGAACTTCTCGGCCAGCTCAAGCGCCCACTGCTTGCGGATGGAAGCGGGGCAGATGACAAGCAGGCGTCGCCGCCGTTCGGCCCAGAGCTGGCAGAGGACCAGGCCGGCCTCGATGGTCTTCCCGAGACCGACCTCATCGGCGAGAAGGACGCCTTTGGAGATCGGGGATCGGAACGCGAAGAGAGCCGCTTCGATCTGGTGCGGATTCAGATCGACGCATGCATCGAAGAGGGAGCGGGAAAGACGCTCCACCCCCGCCCCTCCGATGCGGGTCAGCTCGCACGCAAAGTACCTCGCGTGATAGGCGGTGCTCATCGCGGCGTCTTCCCCTTCGGTCGCTTGCTTTCGTTCTCGTCCAGCTCCTGCTTCATCTCCAACAGGCGCTTCACCAGGAATGGGAGCGGCACCCGCTTGCCGTTCTCCCAGTGGTTCACGGTGCTGTAGGTGACGCCGACCTTCTGCGCGAACTGCTCTTGTGTGAGATCCAGCCGTTGTCGAAGCTCCCGGATGAGCGCCGGGATGTCCTCATTCTTCATGGCAACACCTGGAACCCTCTCGCTGTACATGCGCGCGGCACATGTAGGACGCTATAGTAGCCTACATGCAGGGCGTCTGTCAACGCTTCGTCCGGATCTTGCCGAAGAGAGGTCCGGTCCGCGCTTCGACCAGGACGGCGCGGAGGCGGTTCGAGAGGGAGCCGCCCACGAGGCCTCGCGGCAGCGGCAAATCAAGCAGAGCGGAATTATCGGATCACCTTCGGATGGCCTATGTTCGCCGATACGCGGGGCTCCACAATCCCAGATGGCCCGCCGGCTGGGCGTGACCAGGAAGACCGTCAGTAACTTACGAGCGAGGGGAGACTGAGCCCACGATCCGGATGTTAGCCGCGTGGGCGCTTCAGGCTGGGGTTCCGTTGTCGTGGCTTGTGGGCGGCGGGCTCCCGCGGTAGGACTCGAACCTACAACCTGCCGGTTAACAGCCGGACGCTCTGCCAATTGAGCTACGCGGGATCGGTGGAACGGCGATCACGTGACCGCTCGTCGTCCGACGTCCTCGTTAGCGTAGCGCACCGACGCCCGGGTGGCGCTCGGCCGGGATCGGGGTTTGGCGCGGGAGGCGCGGGGCCAGAATCGCGGGCGCTCGGATCGGCGCGAGGACGACCGGTGATCACGGCTGGGCGCAGCGACCCACAGGGAGCCAGGGCTGGGCGCACTGCGCAGTTCCGACGTGGACGGCGGCCACCGACGGGGGATACCGTCAATAGCACCACGACCACCGATCCACGAGGGAGATCGCCATGCGGATGAGAGTTGGCTTCGTGCTCGGACTCGGTGTCGGCTACATC
>JADGHK010000031.1 GCA_019686145.1 Bryobacteraceae bacterium
GGAGCACGTGGCTGATCCAGTAAATGTGGGCCGAGTTGAAATCTCCTCCGATCAACTGCGGTCCGGAGAAAGCGCGTGCGTCGGCGAGTACGGGCTCGAGTTGCTCCAGGTGATCCGTGGCATTGAGACGGTTGTCGAGGTGAAGGTTGTAGATACGAATGCGCCCCTGGGGCGTATTGAGAGTCGCTGCCAGGGCGATGCGCTTCCGGGAGCGGAAGTGTAAATCAAACTCCTTCAGCGGGATTCGGCGGACGTCTTCAAGCGGGTATCGGCTGAGAATCGCAAGGCCCCTGGCGACCCCGTTGACAGGCTCGGCCGCCGGCGCGAAGCAGAATTGATAGCCCAGCCGTTCGGCAAGCTCCCGCGCCGCGCCAACTCCGCTTCCGGACACGACCTCCTGCAAAAGCAGCAGATCCGCCCGGCGCACGCTGGATCTCCGCCAGTCGTTCCAGATGAGGTCCGCGTCGGTAACTTCGGCCATATTGAGGCTGACGACGTTGAGTCCCCCGGACGGATAGGGCTGAGCCTCCGAAACCGGAACCGAAACGAGAATCAGCGCAGCCACGATCGCCGGCCAGCGGCGGGCGCGGCGGAGCGGGAGAACGTGCATTCTGTAAAGACTGGACGTAAGCGAAGGCCGCCGGGATTCGAGGATCATCCAGCGAGACGGATTCTTCGTCAGGCGGGCTGCGCGGAGTTACGGCGCGTAGGTGCGCAAAAAGGTGGCGTCGCCCTCGACGGGAATCGTTCCAGGGGAAATTCTCCACACCTCGCCGGGCGCGGCAGGCTGCCCCTCGATGGCGAGCGATCCGTGCATGATCATCCAGTACTCGGCCTTCTCACAGCCGGTGGCAACCTCTCGAAGCCCCGTGGTTGTAATACGGTCGGTTACGAAGTACTGGCAGCAGACGAGGCGTTCGACACCCGGCTGCGTCACGGCCGGAGTGACGGCGCCGGGGTGCGGCTCGGGCCGGGCGACGTTTACGGCATGATCGAGGTGCAACTCCCGAGGCCGCCCGTAATCATAGAGCCGATAGGTGACGTCGGAGTACTGCTGGATCTCGCAGAGGGCGATGCCGGCGCCAATCGCGTGGACCACACCGGCCGGAACGAAGTACGTTTCTCCCGGCTTTACAGGCACCCAGTTCAGCAGGTGCTCGATTTCACCGGAGAGCGAAGCTTCCCTCAGACGGTCCGGCGACAGCGTTTCGTGAAAGCCCAGGGCTATGGAGGCTCCGGGCTCAGCGCGCAGGATGTGCCACATCTCCGTCTTGCCGGCCGAGTTCTCGTGCACCCTTGCGTAATCGTCGTCCGGATGGACCTGTACGGAGAGGCGTTCTGTCGTGAAGATGAACTTGAGAAGTAGCGGGATATCCTGTTGATGGTACCAGACTTCGCCGATCTTACCGTTGCTGTCGGGGAACCACGGCGACAGCGTCGTGGCTCCCCATACTTTCTCGTGAAAAGACCCCTGCAGCCGTTCTGTCCTCATCCCGCGCTCATCCGGTGATGAACTTGTGAATCCGGTCGAGGCCTCGCTCGAGCTCCTGCATCGAGGTGGCGTAGGAAATGCGAATGTGCTTGTCGGTGCCGAACGCTTCACCAGGCACAACCGCGACGTGCGCTTCGGCAAGGAGGCGCTCGGCGAATTCCATTGGAGAAGCGATTCCCTTCCGTTCGAGAGCTTCCGAGATATTGGGATAGGCGTAGAAGGCGCCGCGCGGCTCCGCGGTCGTGACCCCTGGAATCTGACGGAGCCGGTTGATGACGAAGTCCCTTCTTTTCTTGTACTCCGCCAGCATAACGTCAACGGAACCTTGAGGTCCTCGCACTGCCTCGACGCCTGCCTTCTGCGCAATGGAGGTGGGGTTCGAGGTGGAGTGGCTTTGGAGCTTGTTGATGGCGTTAATGACGGGAGCGGGCGCAAGGCCAAATCCGATACGCCAGCCCGTCATCGAGTAAGTCTTGGAGAGGGACCCAGCGACGAGGACGGTCTCCTTGGCGTCGGGCAGGGAGGCGATGGAGAACGGGCTGCTGTCGTAAAGGAAGCGGCAGTAGCATTCGTCGGTCATCAGCCAGATGCCGCGCTTCGAGGTGAGCTGGAAGATTTTCTCGAACTCGCTCCGTTCGACCACCGCGCCGCTCGGGTTCGACGGCGAATTGATGATCACCATGCGCGTGCGCTCGTTGAGATGCGACTCAATCATGTCCGCGGTGAGCGCAAAGCCCTTCGCTTCGTCGGTCTCAACGAACACGCATTTGCCGCCGGCATAGTTCACCACATCTTTATAGGTGACCCAGTACGGGACGGGGATCACGACCTCGTCGCCGCTGTCGATGAGCACCTGCATGTAGTTGAAGATGATGTGCTTGCCGCCGACCGAAATGATGCATTCCGAGGGGCTGTAGGATGTGCCGTAATCAGCGGCATGCCGCTCGCAAATTGCCTGCTTCAGCTCCTGTGTGCCGCCTGCCGGGGTGTACTTGGTAAAGTTTCCCTCGATCGCGCGAATTGCGGCCTGCTTGATGTTATCCGGGGTGGGGAAGTCGGGTTCGCCTGCTCCGAAATCCACCACATCGACACCCTCCCGTCTGAGGCGGTCGGCGTCTGCTGCCACCTTCATCGTGGAGGATACGCTGATCCGTGATATTCGTTCCGCCAGTTCGGATGTAACCTGCACGTGCTACTTCGCTCCCAATAGTCTCTTTTTTAATCGAACTTCTACCGGAGGGGGCACGAGTCCTGTGATATCGCCTCCCAGCCGGATCACTTCTTTTACCAGGCGGGAGCTGATGAAGGAATGGGCCTCTCCCGCCATCATGAAAATTGTCTCAATCTCCGGCCGGAGGCGCCGGTTCATCAGCGCCATCTGCAACTCGCCTTCGTAATCCGAAATCGCACGGATTCCACGAAGTATGAGCGTCGCTCCCCGCCGGGACGCGTAGTCCACCAGCAGACCGTCGAAAGAATCGACTTCCACGTTGGGGTACTCCCGCACGACCTCGCGCAGCATTTCTTTTCGCTCCTCGACTGAAAAGAGCGGCTGCTTGCTCTCGTTCCGCAAGACTGCGACAATGAGCCGGTCGACGACCTTCACGCCTCGAGCAATGAGATCCAGATGCCCGTTAGTGATGGGATCGAAGGAGCCGGGGTAGATGCCTATCGTGTGAGCTGGCTTCGCGGCCACCTGAGATCGATGTCCTCCGTTTACGGACGCAATCCTGATTGTATCGAAACTTGCAGGTCCGCTTCAGCTTGTATGGCGGAAGTTCCTTTAACCCCAACCGTTAATTTCGTATAATGCTACACCAACTTGCGGAAGGAGGGTGTGATGAAGCTTTTCACACTGATGGCGGCCTCCCTTCTGGTGACTGCTTCGGCGACAGCCCAGCGGCACAAGTTGACAATCAATGCGGAGACGCCCGAGGGTCAGATGCTCCAGCAGATCGGGATGGAGCAGGATGCGGCTAAGAAGGTGGCGCTTCTCGAAGAGTTCGCCGCCAAGCACCCCAATCACGAGGCGATCGGTTGGGTGTATTCGCAGCTGATTCCCGCGTATGCGAACGCGAAGGAGTTCGACAAAGTCATTGCGATCGGGGAGAAACAGCTGGCTGCGGACGGTGAGGATATCGAGGCTGCTCTCGCAGTCCTCAAAGCCGCAGAGGCGAAAAGGGACGGAGACCTGGTGCTCAAGTATGCGCCTCTGACCTCAGACCTCGCCCGCAAGATCGCAGGAGAAAAGAAGCCGGATGATGAGGATGAGGTCGAGGCGTGGAAGCGGAAGGTCAGTTATGCCACCCAGGTCGATACCTACTCCGAGTACGCTCTGTCTGCGACGGCGCTCGCGCTTCAGACGACGGATCCGGCAAAGGCGATTGCCCTGGTCGAGATGCTCGAGAGCCGCAATCCGAAAAGCCAGTATCTGGCCCATTCCTACCAGGCGTACTTCACGGCGCTCCGGCAGGCAAAGCAGTTGGACAAGGCGGTAGCCGTCGCCGAAAAGGTGCTCCAGACGGATCAGACCAACGAAGACATGCTGCTGTTTGCGGCCGACTACTACATGCAGAAGAATCAGAATCCGGACAAAGTATTGGCTTACTCGGCAAAGATCATCGAGGTGCTGCCGAAGAAGGCGAAACCGGAAGGTGTTAGCGACGCCGACTGGCAGAACAAGAAGAACCTGACGCTCGGTCTGGCGCACTGGATGACCGGGGTCACGTATGCGAATCAGAACAAGTTCAGCCAGGCTGACTCTTCCCTGCGGACAGCATTGCCTCTGATTCAAGGAAACGAGCAACTGAAGGCCGGCACACTGTTCTATTTGGGCATCGCCAACTACAAGCTCGGCGAAGCGGGAAAGGGCGACTCCAAGCGGATTCTCGACGCCCTGAAGTTCAACCAGGAATGCGCCGCCATTAAGAGTCCTTATCAAGCGCAGGCGAAGAAGAATATCGCGGCCATCCGTTCGCAGTATCGAATTCAGTAAGGACAGACTGCAGCAGATCTTTCCCGGCGCAGCCCGTGCGCGGACAGGCATGTCCCGGAAGCGGACAGTAACGGAGGCGGCAAGCGCGTGTTTTGAGCGCTTTGCATTGGAGGGAGAAGTGCAGATTGATGCGCGGGTGCTTCCATGCACGGACTGATACAGGATCTTCGCTTTGCAGCCCGTACTCTTCGCCGCAGCCCCGTCGTGTCGGCTGTCGCGATCCTCTCCATTGCCGCGGGGATCTGCGTAAATGCCACCGTCTTCAGTTGGATTGATTCCGTCCTCCTCCGGCCGCTGAGCGGGGTGGAAGGCGCCGATGAGATGGTGGCGATCAAGTCCACGACCCCGAACGGCGAGCTGATCGACTCCTCCTACCCGGACTATCGGGACTTCCGCGACCAGTCGGCGTCATTTGAGGGTGTCATCGCATTCATGCAGCGCCCGCTGTACCTTGGAGACCCGCCCAATGCAGAGCGTGTTTGGGCGCAGATTGTCAGCGGCAACTATTTCGATGTTCTTCGTGTGAAGCCCGTCGCGGGGCGCACTTTCAGCCCCGAAGAGCAGGAAGAGAAGCCCGGCGCGTATCCGGTGGCGGTCATCAGTGAGGGCTTGTGGAAGCGGCGGTTCGGCGCAGATCCGGCCGTGATCGGCCGCTCCGTTCGCATCAACCGCCGGGAGTTCACCGTTGTCGGCGTCGCGCCGGACTCGTTCGCCGGCACTGTGACGGGCCTGCGGTTCGATCTGTGGATTCCGGTAACGATGCACAGTTCCATCACCGGTTCCGGGAACTGGATGGATCGCCGCGCGAACCGTCCGCTGGCTCTGATGGGCCGCCTGAAGCCCGGAATCGCGCTTGACACGGCGCGAGCCGAGATTCGGGCTCTCGCCAGCCGCCTGGAGCGGGAATATCCGAACGATAACCGGGGTGTGGGCGCCGAAGTGCTGCCATTGTGGAAGTCGCCCGACGGAGCACAGCGTATCCTGGGCCTGGTGCTTCAGATTCTCCTTGGCCTCAGCAGCGTCGTCCTGCTGATCGTCACTGCCAACGTCAGCAATCTGCTGCTGACAAAAGTCGTCGCCCGGCATCGAGAATTCGGCATACGGATGAGCATTGGGGCCACGCGCCTGCGTCTTGCCCGGCAGCTGTTGACCGAGAGTCTGCTGCTCTCGGCGCTTGGCGCCGCCTGCGGAGTCGTGCTCGCGCCCTGGCTGACGGGCGCTCTGAATGTCATCCTTCCAGCGACGGATCTCCCCGCCGCAATCTCTCCACAGCTCAATTGGTCAGTCTTGGGCTACATGGTCTTGCTGACCGGGATCACGACGGTTTTGAGCGGCCTTGCTCCGGTATTGCACTCGGCGCGGCGAGATCTGGCTGCGGAGCTGCGGGAGGGCGGGCGTCACGTCAGTTCAAGCTCACGGGCGCTGCGTCTGGGGGATGTCCTGGTCATCTCCGAAATTGCGCTGGCTGCGGTGGCTCTGGTCGGAGCGGGGCTCTTTCTAAAAAGTTTTCAGAAGGCGAGGGCGGTGCATCCGGGATTCAATGCAGACCACGTCTTGCTGGCGGGTCTCGACCTCACAAGCAGCGGCTATGAGCGGGAGCACAACCTGAGCCTTCTCCGCCAGACGATTGCTCGTCTCGAATCGTTACCCGGCGTCAGGCAGGCGGCGATCTCCGAGGACGTGCCTCTGGGATTCGGCGGAGGGTCCTGGGTGGAGGTTCAGGTGGACGGCTATCTTCCGGGAGACGGCGAGAATATGCGCCTCTGGCGCAATATCGTCTCGCCGAACTATTTCTCCGTCATGGGCATTCCAGTCCTTGAGGGACGGGCGTTCACGGATCGGGACGACGACGCTTCCGCTCATGTGATGATCGTTAACGAAACCTTTGCTGCCCGATTTCTGAGCGGCCAGAGGGCGATCGGGCGAACGGTCCGCGCCTTTGGTCATCCTCATACGATCGTCGGCGTTGTAAAAGACAGCAAGTACCGCAACTTGAAGGAAGCCCCGACCCCGTACTTCTATCTGCCGCTCGCTCAGCATTACCACAAGACTATGGCTCTTGCAGTGGTGGTGCGATACGACGCAGACGCTGCCATGTCGGTGCCGGCGCTTCGGATGGCGCTGCGGCAAATGGACCCAGGGATGAATACGGCCCTGATTCTGCCGCTGCGGGATTACATCAGTGCCGCATACTTTGGACAAAAGGTCGGCGCGACGATGCTGGCGGTGCTCGCCGCGCTCGCAATCGTGCTCGCTACGCTCGGCCTGTACGCGGTAATGGCATATTCGGTAGAGAGGCGGAGGCAGGAGATGGGCATCCGGATGGCGCTGGGTGCGCAGCCGGCTCAACTGGTTCGGGCGGAGATGGCGAGGGGTGGACTCCTGGCTCTGATTGGAATCGCCAGCGGCATCGCGATCGCCGCAGGCACCAGCCGGTTTGCAGCCGGCACACTCTACGGAGTGAACAGCACCGACGCAGGAACGTTTCTCGGCGCGGCTCTGTGCCTCCTGGTTGCGACGCTCACCGCCGCTTATGTGCCGGCCAGACGGGCGACCCGGATTGATCCGCTTCGGGCACTCCAGCCCGAGTAGGCGGACCGCTTAGTGTCCGGACGCTTGCTCAGCCTGCTCCCGGATCACCGGCGGTTTCGCTCCGGCCGGAACGGGAACCAGCAGCTGTTCCTTTCGGTAAATCAGCGTCGAGATGTTGTAGCTGGCAAGCTCGAAGCCGTGGCCGTGCGTGATGGCGTCCGTGGGGCAGGCTTCCACGCAGTAGCCGCAGAAGATGCACCGGCTGTAGTCGATGTTGTAGACCTCGGCGTAGCGCTCGCCTCCGCTGATCCGGACCTGTTCGGTGTTCTCCGCGGCTTCAATGTAGATGCAATCGGACGGGCAGGCTGCGGCGCACAGGAAGCAGGCGACGCACTTCTCCATGCCGTTCTCATCGCGCTGCAGTTGATGAAGCCCCCGGTAGCGCTCCTGGAATTTCGGGGGAGCATCCGGGTAGTCCTCCGTGATCGTCGGCGAGAGCATCTCCTTCAGGGTGACGCTCATCCCTTTCGCGATAGCCGCGGCAGATTCCAGGATTCCGTTGATCGAAGACATTCTCTATCTCTTTTAGCTTACCTTGACTCCCTCCGGGAGCCTAGTTTTTCGAACTTCAACCCGCCTTCCACTCGGGCACGAATTCGCCAGGCCGAAACACCTCGACACCGGCCATCTGGGCGAGCGCCTCGATATCCTTCCTTGACCAGCCGAAGGAGCTCCAGGCAATTCGCCCGTTCGGCTCCAGCACATAGAGCGACGGCACGTGCGTGAGCCCGAAAGCATTGCTGACCGGATACCCGCTGGTTTCCGAATCGAGCAGGACAGGGAAGTGAACGCCGAAGTGCTCGTTGAACTCCCTCGTCCTTGCCCGGTCGTCCTGAGAGATGCCGATGATCGCGAGCCGTCCGCCCCTCATGCGATCCAGAAATGGGAACGTAAGCTGGCAAGTGGGACACGTGGTCTTGAAAAAGGCGACCAGCGTCCGGCCGGTCGGCGCGAAGTCGGAAAGCGTCCGCTCCTCGCCATTCAGGTCCGGCAACCGAATTTCGGGCGCCTCATCGCCGGCCTCGAGAGTCCGTCTTGAGGTTCCTGACGCCATACCTTCAGTCTAGCAGCTTGGCTCCGAACAACTGCCAGGCTACTCCCCTTCGGACTTCTGGCGCTGGGACTGGACGAAGCTCAAAATGTCGAACCTGCGGATCTCCCGGTCCGGGAAGAAACTGTTGATGGCGTCCTGTTCCGAGGTGTAGAGCTCGAAAACCGTTGTGAGCTTTGTCAGAACCAGCAACTCGATATTCCGGCGGTTCACGTTGACGAGCTTGAGCGCGCCGCCCGCCTTTTTCATCGTCGTGTAACAGATGACCAGGCTGCCGAGTCCGGTGCTGTCGATATAGTCGAGCTGCTCGAGATTCAGCACGGCGTTCACCCGCCCGCTGGAGGCGGCCTTTGTCAGCGTCTCACGGAGGCGCGTCACACCCTCGCCTACCGTCAGGCGTCCCTTGAGGTCGAAGACGAGGATGCCTTCGCGCTCGCGCTGCTGAATTTCGAGGCTCATGGTTCTTCTTATATTACTGGATTCGCATCGCGCTCCAACCCCGGATTTCCAAAGCCGGGTGGTTTGGATATCTTATAGGGCGATGCCTTCCATGTCTATCGACCGCCGCAATTTTCTGAGGACCCTCGGTTCCGTTTCCGCTTTCGGATCGCTGGTCCCGGCTGCAGAAACCAGGCGGAAGCTGCCAAGAAAGGACTGCTTTTTCGGCATCCATCTGGACCTTCATCCGCGGCGTGACGACACGGCGCTCGGGCGGGATCTCACCGAGGAAATGGTGGAGCGATTTCTCGTTCGAGTCAAGCCCGATTATGTCCAGTATGACTGCAAGGGCCATGCGGGATATCTAGGTTATCCCTCGAAAGTCGGGCCGTCTTCCCCGGGCATTGTGAAGGATTCGCTAGCCATCTGGCGAAAGGTCACAGACCGCCATGGCGTCGCATTGTTCATCCACTTTTCCGGAGTCTTCGACTCCGCCGCAGTGGCGGAGCATCCCGACTGGGCGAGGCGTCAACCGGATGGGAAGGTGGACGGCCGGAACACGAGCACCTTTGGGCCGTATGTGGATCAGAGGATGATTCCGCAGCTCAAGGAGGCGGCGGAGCGCTACTCGCTGGACGGCGCATGGATCGACGGCGAATGCTGGTCCGTGCAACCGGACTACTCCGACGCGGCGGCCGCAGCTTTCCTGAAGGCGACCGGCATTTCCAAGTTGCCCCGCGATCCGAAAGAGCCGGGCTGGCACGAATTCTTAGAATTTCAGCGCGAGAACTTTCGGAAATATGTAAGGCACTACGTAACCGAGCTCCACAAGTTCCGGCCGGGTTTTCAAATCGCGAGCAACTGGCTGTACACGACCTTTGTCCCCGAGCGCCCGGAGCTGCCCGTAGATTTCATTTCCGGCGACTACCTGGGAAACGCCAGCGTCTCGACCGCCCGGCTCGAGGCCCGGTATCTATGCCAGACCGGAAAGCCTTGGGACCTCATGGCGTGGGGCTTTCAGCAGGGCGCCAGCAACGCGGTGGGCCACGTTCACAAGCCGGCCGTCGTTCTGCAGCAGGAGGCATCGGTTGTGCTGGCGCAGGGCGGCGGATTTCAGGTCTACTATCAGCCCACCCGGGCGGGCAAGATCGAAGACCGCCACATCGAGGTGATGGGTCGCGTGGCTGAGTTCTGCCGAGCTCGCCAGGCGTTCTGTCATAAGAGCGAGCCAGTACCCGAAATTGGCGTTGTCTTCTCTGGTCACTCGCTGTACCGCACGGTGAACAAGCTGTTTGGCGGATGGGGTGCTGCAACGAACCCAGCTCGCGGCTTCGTCGATGCCCTGGTGGAATGCCACTACTCGGTTGACGTGCTGCCGGACTGGAAGCTTGCCGAAGTGATAAAGGCTTACCGTTTGGTGGTGGTTCCGGAATGGAAGGACATCGGCGATGCTGCCGCGGCGACGCTCCTGCAATACGTTCGCGACGGCGGGAAGCTCCTAGTGGCAGGCGCAGAGAATGCCAAACGCTTCGCTCCCGAGTTGGGCGTGACGTTAACGGGCAATCCCTCCGACCAGCCTTCGTGGATAGCCGGCAAGGAAGTGCTCGGCAACGTCCGCGGCGTGTGGCAGAAGGTTGAGGTTCAGACGGCCACTGTGCTCGAGCAGCGATATCCGGCAATGGATACGACTCGTGACGGCACACCCGCTGCAACGCGCAGCCGCGTCGGCAAAGGCGAGATTGTGATGGTGTACGGCCCTCTCGGCTCGATCTTTGCTCACACGCACGCGCCCGAAGTTCGGGAATTCGTCCGGCGTCTCGTGAAGCCGGTTTTCCAGCCGCGGTTTGAGATCGAGGGACCGCCCGTCATTGAAGCCTCGCTTCGCCGTAAGAACGGGCGGCACTACCTCCACCTCAATAATTTCGCGGGCATGCAGGTGGCGGGGGATTATTCTGCCACGGACTTCATCCCTCCAGTGGGGCCTTTGCGGGTCATCCTGCGCTTCGGCCGTCAGCCGCAGAACGTCACGCTCGAGCCTGGGGGCCGCCGGGTGACGGTGCAGCGCTCGGAGAATGGCTGGGCCATAGCCATCCCCAAACTGGAGATTCATTCGGCGGTCGCCTTTACTGTGTGACCAGGGCTCGACGACTCATAGCTCGCGGCCTTCCAGCCGGCTGATCGCCTGGCGCATCTTATCCGGGACCGGATGCGGCGTGCTCCTTTCGTAGTCGTACATCACAACCACCGAGTCCCCCTCGGCGACAACCTGATGCTGCGAGTTGAGTATCCGGTGCTCGACCGTCATGCTGGTGCGTCCGATGCGAGTGACGCGCGTGCCGACATGGACGGTGTCCGGATACTTTACCGGGCGCCGGAAATGGCATGTGATGGAAGCCAGGATCGGCCCGATCTTCAAAGGCTCTCCGCTGCGCCAGATGCCGGCTTGTTCGAGGTAGGCAATGCGGCCTGACTCGAACCAGCGGATATAGATCAGGTTATTCACATGGCCGAAGGCGTCCTGTTCGCCCCACTGGACGGGCAGAGTGATGGTGTTGGGAAATTCGGAGAGAAGCTTTTCCATTCGTTCGCAGTGTAACGCGCGATGTCCTGAGGCGAGGTGGGGAGGCCTTAAGACCGTCCCTTCTGCAATCATCTTGCATAAGATGGGACGAGCGCTTGCAGATCGGTAAGCCGACGCTATACTCAGGATCGTTCACCCCGAGCTGGGTCCGTAGCTCAGTTGGTTAGAGCGCTACCTTGACACGGTAGAGGTCACAGATTCGAGTTCTGTCGGGTCCACCACTTCCACCTTCAACCCAGAGTGGAACATCCTGCTACGAGATTCTCGGCCAAAGAAAACAGCCTCGTGGGCCGCGCGCCGCCAAGCATGCGACTACTGCTTCCGGAATTGTGGGGGAACCTGGCCCGCAGCCGGGCGCCGTTGCATTTCCGGACCTGAGTCCGGTGGAGTCACTCTGCTTCGTAGAAGCACGGCCTGTAAATTGAGGACATACAGACGATCAACGGGATCAAAGAGGAATCGATAAGAGAAGTGAATGTGTGGTGAGTTGGGTAGTCCCTGAGCACCCGCAAGCTGTTGAAGAAATTGCACCAGTACCGCATTGGCGGGCTGCTGACTTGCGCCGAGGGTCATGCTGCTTTGGGCAACGGCATTCAGCGGGACCGTACCAACGACCGTCTTGATACCGGAAGCGCGCTCCACGGCAGAAGCGATCACGGTCAGTGTTTCCAAGCCGCTCCGTGTAGTCGCCGGAAACGAAATCGGTAGACTCAGGACTGAGGATGTGCTCTTCCATCCTCCGCCGGCCGCACGAACGGCCGTCGGCTCGATTGCCAACATCGAACCGTAAGGAGACGCAATTTGAACGACGCGGAATCTCCCTGGAAGCGACTTTGCTTCATGATGGGAGATTAACCGAACGACAAGATCCTGGATGTGGCCCTGTGATGGCGGAGCAGTTGAAAGGGGAAGATCAATCGCATATTCACCGCCTTTGGGCACTCTGATTCGCACGTTTGGATTGGCCGCCCGCTGCCTGGGACTCTGTACTTGATCCGTGATGTCGATGATCTCGTCACTCGCCTCAATCCTAGCGTCCTCGTAATTGATCGGAATGCCAAACCGCTCCTCAAGCTTATCGGCGGCAGCGCTCAAGGGTCGTGGATCGTGGAGTTCTATCGATATCACTTCCGCGGGTTGTCCGAACACGCAAGATGCCAGCCCGCATATCATTACGGACATCCGTTGCCATTTGTACATATCTTCATGATCTGCTGTGCTGATGCGGAGCAAGGTGCCCGGCCGTGCTGCCGGTACCAATTGACCGTCTTAAAGAACCATCCCCCGCCGGGCTCATCTTGCATAAGACTCATCTTGCATAAGACAAGACGAGCGCTGGCGGATCGGCTGAGGGGATGTTATACTCAGGTTTTGCGCACCCCCGTTGGGCCCGTAGCTCAGTTGGTTAGAGCGCTACCTTGACACGGTAGAGGTCACAGATTCGAGTTCTGTCGGGCCCACCACTTCCACCCTCAACTCAGAG
>JADGHK010000032.1 GCA_019686145.1 Bryobacteraceae bacterium
GAGGGGCGCGGGCGGGAGGCCGTCAAGACGTGGAGCGCCCAACTGGGGGATCGCCGGGGCGGCTACGGCGTGTCGACGTGGATTTATAACGGCGATTTCGAGCGTGAATTCAGCGGCTCCGTGCTCGATTGGAGGTCTTTCCCAGTTGACCACGTCCGCGTGCAGAGAGCTGAAGGGGAAGGCCGAAACGGAAGCTCAGCCTTACGTGTCACGTTTGATGGGAAGGCCAACGTGGAATACCGGCACACGTCGCAGCGGACGTGGCTCGAGCCGGGCCCTCATCGCCTGATCGCCTGGGTACGAAGCGAAGGCGTAACCACCGACGAAGGAGTCATTCTGCGGGTCGCGGACGTGGAGGCGCCGGCGAGATTCAGCGTTGCCACCGAGCCGATCCTCGGAACGCGTCCATGGTCCAGGATCGAGCTTCCCTTTACTGTCCCGCCCGATACCCGGCAATTGATGGTTCAGTTAGCGCGGCGGCCATCAAGAAAGTTCGACAACAAAATTCGGGGAACCGTCTGGGTTGACGATGTGGCGATCGTCAGCGCCAGGTGAGCGTGTTAGGACGATAGAAGCGAAGTGCAAGCGCAATGCCTGCAATCCATGAAACGGCGAGGGCGTTAGCGGGGATATAGAGATTGAAATCCACGAAGCTGTGAAGCGTTAAGGCGATCAGCGAAGCCGAACAGCCGATGCCGAGATAGCGTTCGGAAGCCGTGGCCGGAGCGGCAGCCGCGTTCAGCGCGCCGGCATGCGCAAGAGCGGCGAGCGCAAAGCCGGGAACGAATCCTAGCAGGCCAAGTTCAATCAGAAGCTGCAAATAGTCGTTATGGGCGAAATCGGCGCGCTGCATTGGAGCAACGTGCTTATATCGCATGAACGCAGACTCATAGCCTCCCAACCCAAAGCCAAACACCGGAGACGCAGCAATCAAGGGAGCAGATTCGCGCCACAACTCTGCGCGGGTCTCCGCCGACACTTCCTCCGTAGAAGCAACAGCCGCAAAACGTGCAATTAGCTGATCGGTGGGAAGGAAGATAAAACCGAGAAAGACGGCTGCCGCGACTCCGCCAGCCGGGATCCAGCGAAGCCCAGGTCTGCTCTTCCCGCCCTGTGGAACGAACGCCGTGCTCAGCGTGATCGCACCCGTCACGAACAGGCTCCCTAACGCGGCCAGAAAGCCCATTCGCGAAAGCGACAACAGGATGCCAAGCAGGATGATGCCTGCCAGCCCCAGAAGGGCGCAGGCGGCCACGGCCGAGAAAGCGGGGGTCTCGTATTTGGTGCGGTGCCGCCGGTAGACCCAGACGGCGCCCATCAAAGGCAGCGGCAGCGCAAGCTCGAGAAGGCCGGCAAAGTGGTTCCGGTTGATGTAGGTTCCCCGGGTAACCGAATCCGGGCCCCCGAGCGCATATTGTACAAGGCCCAGGACAGCCTCCCCTGCGCCCACGCTGACGATCGGCACAACGAGCCACCACGCCCGGTTCCGAAGCCGCAGCGTAAGACGGCGTGCCAGGAAGAGAGCCGTCAGACAGCCTGCCAGCTTCAGAAAAAGACCTGTCGTCTCAGAGGGAGTGATCGAGAGCGTCGCCCGCTCGGGCGGAGCGCCGATTGCAGAAAGCCCGAGGTGGATGTCGGCAGCCGAGGGTGAGAGTGTCTGAAGGAGCCCGACCGGCAGCGGCACAAGCTGAACGGCGGCAGCCACCAGAAGCACCCCTGCAAAGACACACGCCAAGCGGTCCGGCTTCACTGGATGCCACCACGCGAATACCGCATCCAGGGCAGCCAGAATGCCGACACCCGCGACTAAAATCGCCCAATCCTCGGCGAGTACGGCGCCATAGCGAAAGGCGCCGTAGCCGAGGAGTAGGGAGAAAATAATAGAGACGAGCACGAAAAAGAGTGGACAAGGCGTCCTTTCTGGACACCTTGCCCTGGCTCTACTTGAGGGTCATCGACGTGTCGGGAACCGGCGTATAGAACTGGCCCGCGGTCCGCTCCTTCGAAGCCGTCGTGCTGGTGCTCACAATCGACGACGGCGGCGTGGCTATGTCGTGCGAGAACCAGTATTCGCCCGGCTGAAGGGTGAACGGAGTATCGAGCCGGTAGGACACACGGCAGATGGCATCGTTTGCCCCATCGGCGAAGTAGCGCGACACGCCCGTTTGCGACCAGGACCACGTTCCCGGAATGGTGTCGCTTGAGAAGACATCGCCAGTGAAGCTGTTCTGCGCCGGTCCTCCTCCCGAGTGGCTCCAGATGTTCATTCGCCACTGATTGAAGATGTTGTCCGGATCGAAGCGGAGGTCCGGAATGCCGTTGCAATCGAAGTAGCCAACCGCTTCCGTGAAGGTAGTGGGAGCGGTCAGGCGGAAATAGCCAGCAAAAACCCCTTGCGTATTGGTGGAGTTCGAGTACAGGAGCCACAAACCGGGCTTCTGCACATCCGGAACGGTATTAACGCGGTTGTCGTAATAGCCGCCCGTGTCGCCCGTCTCGATTCCATTGTTATCGTAGACGATGCTTGTTCCGTTGCGGAGCGTCAGGGCGACTCCGGAGGCCTGCGCAAAGGACGGCTCTGTGGCCCCGGTATTCAGAGTCCAGCTTCCGTTGCCCTGGTCTCCGAAGATTCCCGGCGCCGTATGGCGGAAGGCGATTGCGCTGTTAGCCCCGGTCTGACCGTTCCGTGTCTGACCGTTTGGAAACTTGCCGCCAGTGAGCACGTAGTAGAAACCGTTCGGCTCCACCGGAACCTTGATGTCGCTCTGGGTCGTAGCAGACCCGGAAATCAGGGCGATGTCGACGTCGCCTGCCACGTTGTAATAGGGAGCCCGGAAGTTCACCTGGTACAGACCCGGCCATCCCGGAGCGAGGCCCGAGTACAACGTGTCGAAGGTCGTGCCCAACCTGACGTTATACGTCGCCACAGTCCGGTTCAGCGGCCGCCCAGCCGACCCGTCACCCGGAGCTGATCCTTCCGGTATTGCCGGATCCACGGCGCCGAGAGCGTTCATAAAGAGCAGACCGTAATCTCCCGGCTTGAGCGGATTCGTACGGGTGACGAGCGTGTAGTCAGCCTTGGTCAGAAAGGGGCGGCCCAATCCGTCCTGCGTCACTGAAAAGAAGCGCGGCGCCACAGTGGCAATGCTGAGCGACACCGCATTACTGACCTCTTCGCCACGCCGGACGCGAAGCTGTATGGAGCCGGGCGCGATACTGTAGGGCAGTTGCGCGTTGATCTGAGTCGGCGACACGTAGTACAGCGGCAGTGGCGTCACCGTGCTCACCCCAACCAGCTCCACGGACGTTCCGCCGAGGGTAGTCGGAAGCGGCAGATCGGAGGCAGTAAACTCACCGGACCCGAGGTTGGTTCCGAATATCGAAACCAAGGCGCCGGGTGCTGCCGTAGCTGAATAATCGCCAGCATTTACAGCCGCACCGACCGTTGGAGCTGTCTGGGCCCAGGTCGTGGTGCCGAGAGCCGACACTAAGAGCGTTGTGATCAAGAGGCAGCGCATCGTTGTTCTCTCCCTATGGGCGAATCGGACTCAGTGGCGAGATTCCGCCACCTCCAACTGGCGGAGGCGGAACCGGCGGCGGCGTCTGATTGTCCGGCGTGTTGCGGAGACTCTGCAGATAGCCGAGATTCGCAGGCGTTATGGTCGTTGGTGTAGCAGGAATCACAGCAGAGCGGCCGCTGGAGAACGCTGCCTGTCCGTTTGCCGCGGCCAGCGCGCCTTCCGCAAAAACCGACGGAAGCGACGGAAGGCCGAGCGCGGAAAATTCACTCGCAGCGCCGAGCCCCTGGTACTTCAGCGTACCGGACTTCAGGCGAACGCGAATGCCCTTCTCGGTCCTCTCAATGAGCGCTTTTGTATGTTTGGCCAATGTCACGCGAGTGCCGTCCGCAAGCGTCAGCGAGGCCTCCGAACCGTCAGTTGCAATCTCGTCTCCGACAACAATCGGCCAGTCTGGAACGCCGGCAGCGGAAACCAAAACTCCCCTGACTCGAAATGGGCCATTAGAGTTGATGTTGCCGGCTACTGAAGACTCTGCGACACCAAGCTGAGCGACCGTAACAAGAACCACGAAAGTCGCGGCTAAACGCATATATCCTCCTAGTAGTACCACTACTCTCCTCTCGGTTAATCATAAGCGATGACCAAACGCATCGCAAGCGTAAAAAGTGTTGAAAATACAGGAGTTATTGTCATACACGGTATGACACGGACTCCGGTTCACACCGAGGCTGGCAACCGCTCCTGGCCAGAGAACGACAGCAGTTTTTGGCGGAGTATCCGCGCGGCGGAATCCACAAACGGAGCGACGACCGGCGTCCGGGCTTGTGATTCGAAGCTCCGGACAAGGATCAGATAATCCTCGTCCGTGAGGGGAACCTGAATGTGCCAGCCATCCGGGCGCTCCTCGTTTGTCAGGTCGCTGTAGTGGTTACCAGCCAGCCGTAAACAGATTTCGGAAAAACCGAACTCTCCGGCGTAGCTTCTCAGCGTCTCCCAGCACTCCTCGGGCGTGGGAGCGGCTTCGAGTGATTCCTGGAACGCGGCCAGAGCGAGCTGCGCGTTCAAGTGGTGGCGAAAAGCAGATTGAAAGAGCATGCGCCGGGCAGTTCCAAACTCCACGTAGCCCAGGTGCTGAACACCCACCCAGGCGCCAGCGCAAAAGAGGATTAGAATGACGCCTGCGAAACTATCTCTCGTGACGACGCTCAGAAGGAGCGAGAGCGCGGCTGCAATCCCGCAAACCCCGTAAATGAGCAACGCAACCTGGCGCGGCGAGTGCCCGAGAGCTAGCAGGCGGTGGTGGATGTGCTGCCGGTCAGCCCCAAAGATGGGGCGGAACCGGAGGAATCGCCGCACAATGGCGATAAACGTGTCAAGCAGGGGAACGGCGAGCGCCATGAGCGGGGCGGTGATCCCGAGCAGCGTCGCGGACTTCTGCGCCCACAGAACACCGTAGCAGCCGAGCAGGAAACCGACCGTCAGGCTTCCACAATCCCCCAGAAAGATGGTTGCCGGGTTGAAGTTGAACCGGAGAAAGCCGAGCAGCGCGCCAGCCAAAGGTACGGTGGCGAGCGCAAGCGGGACGTTGCCCTGGAGCAGCGCCGCAATCAGAGTGGTGGTTGTAGCGAAGAGTCCGACCCCGGCAGCCAGACCGTCGACGCCATCGATCAGATTGAAGGCGTTGGCACAGCCGATGAGCCAGACCACAGTCAACAGGAAACCTAACCACTCCGGGATTGCAATCCCGCCGAGCGACCGCACTTGTACGCCGGCGACTACCGTGAGGACGCTGGCCACAACCTGCCCCAGAAGCTTTTGCCAGGGCCGTAATGTGACCAGGTCATCGAGCAGTCCTGTCAGAAAGACGAGACCTGCTGCCGGAAGCAGCCTCCAGACCAGAGGCAGCGAGCTGGCAACGAGATCCCCCGCGTTCAAAGAGGAAAGAAGCAGAACGGCGTAAGAGACAAGGACGGCCGAAACAATCGCAACGCCGCCGACACGAGGCACCGGATGCGAATGCAGCTTCCGCGTGTGATCGGGATGATCGACCACGCCGAGGCGGGCGAAGAGGTCTCGTACGGCCGGCGTGAGCACCAGAGCAGAGACAAACGAAACTAGTCCGAGCAAAAGCAGTGAATACATAGCGTTGGCCTTGAAGCAGTTGTGGGGTGTGCCCGACCGTTAAGGTCTTGTCGCTAACAGGGCCCAGGGCTTTATTTCCGGACTTATCGAAATGCCAAAGCTGGGACGCGCGTCCTCAGATACCATTCAATTGTCTTTTGCAGACCTTCCTCCAGGCTGGTCCTGGCTCGGAATCCGAAGAGCTTCTCCGCTCGTGTGGTATCGAGAAGCCGGCGCGGCTGCCCGTTCGGTTTCGAGGTATCCCACACAATTTCGCCCTCATAGTCACAAAGGCGGGCGACCAGCTGGACGAGGTCGCGGATGGAAATCTCCCGGCCGCTCCCCAAGTTCACCGGTTCGGCTCCGTCGTACTTCTCAGCTGCCAGGAGAATGCCTTCGGCGGCGTCCGCGGCATAAAGGAATTCGCGGGTGGGGGAACCGTCGCCCCAGCAAACGATGCTCTTCTCGTTCCTCTCCTTGGCCTCCAGGCACTTGTGGATCAGCGCGGGAATTACGTGAGACGTATTGAGGTCAAAGTTATCTCGAGGTCCATACAAGTTCACGGGCATGAGGAAGATCGCATTCATCCCGTACTGCTGCCGGTACGCCTGACACTGCACCAGCAAGGCTTTCTTCGCGATGCCATAGGGAGCGTTGGTCTCCTCGGGGTAACCGTCCCAAAGCGACTCTTCCTTGAACGGGACAGGCGCGAACTTCGGATAGGAACAGATAGTCCCTGCCACAACCGTCTTCTCGACGTTATAACGGCGGGCCTGCTCGATCAGCTCGATGCCCATGATCGCGTTCTCGTAGAAGAAGCGCCCGGGATTATCGCGGTTGGCCCCGATGCCGCCCACCACTGCAGCCAGATGGATGAGAAGGTCAGGGCGGCTGTCGCGAATGAGACGTTCGACAGCGCTGCGATCCGTGAGATCGTAGTCGCGGCGGCGAGGGACGAAGACATTCCGGCAGCCGCGGGCATGAAGAGCTTCTACGACGTGCGAGCCGAGAAAGCCCGCACCGCCGGTGACCGTGATGCGCTTGTTTGCAAGATTCATCGTGATCAATCCGTTGTCAAGATAGGCTGTATTACAGGCTTGCGGCGCCGAGCCGGACTGCTTTCGGGCCGCCGGTCAACTGGCGCTCTACTTCAGCCAAATCCGCTTCGACCATGATGCGGACTAGCTGCTCGAACGTTACCTCGGGCTCCCAACCAAGTATCTGCCGCGCCTTGGTGGCATCGGCCCGGAGGTGATCCACTTCAGCGGGACGGAAGTACCGCGGATCGATGACGACGTATTCCTTCCAGTCGAGGCCGGCGTGGGCAAACGCAAGTTCCACAAACTCGCGGACGGAGTGGGATTCGCCGGTGCCTATGACATAGTCATCCGGGTTGTCCTGCTGAAGCATAAGCCACATTGCCCGGACATAATCCGGAGCGTACCCCCAGTCTCGACGGGCCTCCAGGTTGCCCAGGTACAGCTTCTCCTGAAGACCATGCTTGATATGCGCCACGGCACGGGTGATTTTGCGCGTGACGAAGGTCTCTCCACGCCGAGGTGATTCGTGATTGAACAGAATTCCGCTCGACGCGTGGATGCCATAGCTTTCACGGTAGTTGACTGTGATGTGATGACCGAACACTTTGGCGCAGGCATACGGGCTGCGCGGGTGAAACGGCGTGGTCTCGCTTTGAGGCGGAGGCGCCGACCCGAACATTTCACTGGATGACGCCTGGTAGAAGCGGCAAGGTATGCCGGTCCTCCGGATCGTTTCGAGGAGCCGGAGAGCACCGTTGGCGACCACATCCGCAGTGTAGTCGGGGATGTCGAAGCTCACTTTCACATGGCTCTGAGCTCCAAGGTTGTAGACTTCATCCGGACGGATGTCATAGATCAGGTTGACGAGCGATCCTTGATCGGTGAGATCAGCGTAATGCAGAAAAAGCCGCGCTCCCGATTCGTGGACGTCTGCATAAATGTGGTCCACCCGATCCGTGTTGAAGCTCGAGGATCGGCGTTTCAGGCCATGGACTTCGTAGTCCTTACTCAACAGAAGTTCCGCCAGGTAGGAACCATCCTGGCCCGTGATGCCGGTAATCAGTGCTCGTTTCATATAGGGTAAAAAGCTGTTTCTCTGGAAAGTGCGAATTCCCCCAAAGTACGGGCCGCGCCTTCGAAGGCCTTACCGCCAGCGGCCGGTCGTCACGAGACTTCCGCCGCTATGCAGTAGCTCTCGTGTAAGCCTTCTTGACAGCAGGCGCAGGCACGCCGAGAACTTCACAAAGCTGCGCCAGTGCAATGGGTTTGTCGTAGTAGCGGACGAGAGCCTCCCGCGCGCGTTCGCCCGCTTCAAAGACCTCGTCGCGATGACGGTCCAGATGCTCAATCAAATGACGGAGAGCGTAGGTATCACCCGGATCGACCTGCCAGCCGCATCGATGCTCGCGTATCAGATCCGCTACAGTGGCATAGCGAGAACCGATGTAAAGAATCGGACGGCCCGCGGCCATAATGCCGTAGGTCTTGCTCGGAACAACCGAACCGCAAGTCTCCAGCTTTTGCGTCACAAGACCGATGTGACACTCAGCAAGCGAAGCCCCGAGTTTGTCCAGCGCCGAGTAACCACGAAACTCGACGTTTGAAATCATCGCCTCGCGGCAGTATTTCTCAAGGGCCTTGCGCCGTGGCCCGCCTCCCGCAAAGACCCAGCGGCAGGGAGTCACACCGAGTACGTCCTGGACGGTCGCGACATCATGCGCCCGTCCGAGATTGCCGGAATAGAGGATCGTCAGAGGACCATCCGGGAACGGGCGCGGCTTGATCAGGCTCGAATCAGCCCAGTTATGAACAATGTGGATGCGGTCCTCGGGAATGCCTCGAGCAATGAGCCTCCGCTTCATGCAGGGCCCGAGGACGATGACTGCGTCGGCGCTCCGGAGAGCGTGATCCAGGACCTTTCGCGTGATCCGGGCAAGAAGGCCGTTCTTCGATACGACGCCGAGGTCGATCGCGACGTCAGGATACACGTCCATCTCCCAGGAGATGTGGCGCGCCCCTCGAAACCGCTTTGCCAGATAGCCGATTACAGCCAGTCCGGGCGGTGTCGTCATCGTGAGGACCAGCCGCGGCTGCGGGGTCGAAAGCGTATGGTAAGCTGCGCCGGCAAGATAAGTCAGATACGATCCAAGCCGCGAAATGATCCCGCGGCTGTACGGAAACGCGGGTGTGCGGACGGTTTCGACGCGAATCTCCTCTCCGCGCTCGGCGTCCGCATATTCCGACGCCGCGGCAATCACCTTGACCGGTGCTTCTCGATCAACCAGCTCCACTACGAGGTCAGTGAGGAACTGGCTGGTAGCGGCGGAATCCGGGTAGAAAAACTGATTCAGAAAAAGATTCATCGTGATGGAACGGGCATCTGGTGGTTGGTCTCGCCGATCACCCTGCGCTTTCGGAAAGTCGCGGGGTTCCCGGCATGAATTTCAAAGGGAGGTACGTCCTTCGTTACCACGGATCCTGCGGCGGCAACGGCGAACTCGCCGATTACGACCCCAGGCCCTACGAACGAGCGCGCACCCACCCATGCCCCAGACCGAACGGAGATGGGCAGCACCATCAGTCCAAAGCCTGGATCGGACCAGTCATGATTCCCGGTGCAGAAATACGCTCCCTGGGAAACACAAACGTTGTCTTCGATCGTGATCGGAGCGAGGTTATCCAGCCATACGTCTTCACCGATCCACGAATGGTCGCCTATGGAGAGCAGCCAGGGATACTTAACCCGAAGCCCTGGACGCAGAACCACGCCGCGGCCGACGCGAGCCCCGAACAGCCTCAACAAGGCACGTCTGAACGCGGACGAGGGGTTCAACGAGTTCCTTAGCAGCGGCATCCCGACGAGGAACCACAGCGCAATCATCCACTTTGGCCGTCCCGGGTTGTACCAGGAGTTGTCGTAGGACGCCAGTGAAAACGAACAGTGGCTCACTGAATCACTTCCACGCTCCGGGGCAGGGGCCCGCCCCGGATCCAGTCGTAAACTTCTGAAGCGTGCCTGGCGATGACCTTCCAGTTGAACCGCTCATCCACAAGCGCCCGCCCGATCTGCCCCATCGAGGCGATCGAATGGGACGGGAGGCTTAGCAGCGAAATCAGGGCATCCGCGAGCTGGTCTTTATCCGGGTCAATTTGAACTCCCGCCGCTTTCTCTTCGATCTCCGGGAAGTTACACTGCCGTGTAATCACAACCGGACGGCGGGCGGCGAGAGCTTCGAGGACCGCGATACTGAAGCCCTCCGAATAGGAAGGGAGAACGAAAATGGAAGCCGCGGCGAGGGCGCTCCACTTCATCTCGCCCTTCAGCATCCCCGCCATCGTTACCGAATTTCCGGCCCCCAGATCGCGGAGCATCGCTTCAACTCTCGAGCGCGTGCCATCGGAGTCCGGGCCGGCGATCACAAGGTGTGAGTCCGAATGCACCCGGCTTACAGCCGGCCAGGCCTGGCATAGCAGGTCGAGTCCTTTCTTCCGGTGCAGACGGCTGAGAAAGAGAATGATGCGCTTGCCGGCAGTCTCAGGAAAGCGGTGCAGGAACGTCTTTGCCGAAGGAGATGCGGGATAGTTCACTCCATTCGGAAGCACAACGATGGGAGAGCCAACTCCGAACCTTCGATAGTCTTCCGCCTCTGATCTGGTAAGCGCCCTGAGGCATTGCGCCCCTGCGAGGTTTCTGCGCTCGAACAGCAGAGAGTAGATCCGCTTCTTCCACGCCTTTTGCCGCAGCGCCCACGCGTCAAGCATGCCGTGCGCCGAGATAACGTATGGTTTTCGAGCGCGTCGAGCCAGTCCGGAGCCAAGCAAACAATGCTCCGTCCAAAGGCCGTGAACGTGCACCGTGTCGGCTTCACGAACGTGCTGCTCGAAGGACCGCACCCAGGAGGGGTTTCGCCGCCAGGCAGTCCGGCCAAGAGGGAAGCGCTCGATGCGGAACGGCATCTCCGCCGGCGATGCCTCGTCGGGCCGACAGAAGGCTGCCAGAGATACTGAGTAGCGGCCGAAGATGGACATTGCCTGACAGTAATCGGGAACGCTCGAAGCAAGGCCCCCGAAGCGAGGATCCAGATTGGGCACCACTTCAAGGACCGTCGCAGTGCCCGGGCCGATGTTACCGGCCGACGCTCCGCGTGCTAGAGCATTCGTACCTGAGTTCATGAAGTTCAGTAGCGGTAAAGGCTCGCTCAGTGCGTGAGCCAGCGTTGTGACAGCCAGCTGACGGGCCACAGGACGCTTTTCACAAACCACGGCTGAGCGGCCGGTGCCTCCACGGCGGTCTCAGCCGCCCGGAAAAGCCCCTCTGCGAATCGCGTTGGCGACCACTCGGAGACGATTCTCCTGCTAGCGGCCCCTAGAGGCTCGCCATCTCTCACAGCGCGCTGGACCTTCTCGAGCTTCTCGGCGATGTCTGCAACATCGTTGGGATTGAAGGTCCATCCATTCACGCCCTTTCGAACAAGATCGGGCGCCGCGCCGCAGCGATCCGAGACGACGACTGGAAGCCCGGACGCCATTGCTTCGTTAATCACCAACCCCCACTGCTCGCTGATCGAGGGATGAACGAAAGCACCCGCAAGCGCGTAGAACGCCGGAAGTTCGTTGTAGGAGACGAACCCCGGCAGGTGAACAAACTGCGTGAGGTGGCGTTCTCGAATCGCTTGCTCAATCTGAAGCCGCTGAGGACCGTCGCCTAAGATCACCATCTCCCATCGCGGCGCAGCGCTCCTCTGCCGGTACATGTGGTAGGCCTCAATGAGCCGGATCAGGTTTTTGCGTTCAATAAATCTTGCAGATGCGAGAAAGTATGGCTCCGAACACTTTGTTAGCGCCCGGGCGGCGGTTGGATTCGCGCGGATGGCGTCAACAGCTGTCGAGAAATAGTCGTTATCAACCACGTCGTAGCCCGTGAAGATCCGGTCAACCGGCATGCCCAGCTCGGCCACGTACCGCACGTGGACCGTACCGGCGACCAGCGCAGCGCCGTAGCAGCGCACAATCCGGCTTTTCAACTGCTCAATCAGGAATCGCCGCTGCTTGTCGTTCGCGCTGCTATCCGACATCAGCACCGCTCCTCTGCGGCGGTCGGCACACCATCTGAGAGCCGCCATCGCTGACTTATCGATCCAACCGGGCAGGGCGACCACATCGGGATTGATCTTGTCCAGCCAGGTATACATTTGAGTGCAGAGGTAACCGGGCGCGACATCGCGGTAGTCCATTCCGCGGATCATCGTTTCGATCGTCAATTCCCCGCGCCGCCCAACCTCACGCCAGCCTTGAATCCCGGTGATTCCGGTTCCATCGACAACCTCAAGGCCAATCACATCCCGATTCATCGACTGCGCTGTCCGCAGCCTGGCTAAGTGGTAATTACTAAAAACTGGAAAAAGGAGAACAATCCTCACGTTCGATAGACACCCAAGAGGGCGAGGCTTGCATCTCGAAGCGGCTGCCGGCTGCTGCTAGGCGGCAGCTGCCTGACGAACGAGACCTGTTAAGGCTCTTATGAGCTTGGCCCGTGCCTCCCCGCCTTGCCGGCGGACCGAGGCTTGAGCGGACAGGAATCTCTCCCGCTCAGACATAGCCGACACAAGCATGCTGTACAGTATGTCCTCTGAGACTTCCTCAATAGGACATACGAAGTCCCCCAACCCGAACATGCTCATAATGCCGTGAGTCTTCGGCAGGTAACCGATTCCTACAAGAGGAACACCTTGCTGCATGGCAAAGACGCTCGAGTGCATCCTTGACCCAAGAAAGGCCGCCGATGCACCGATGAGAGCCTGCATCACCTCAGGCGGGTAATTTTCTGGCGGCACAACAACACCCTCCCCCGCCAGATTCTGAACAGCGCTGAGGACTGCGTCGTCGCCAGGCACCCCGCCGGCGGCTTCC
>JADGHK010000033.1 GCA_019686145.1 Bryobacteraceae bacterium
CTGGGGCGCACGCTGCTTTCCCTGTAAACAGTCGGCAAATACCCTTCCGGAAGGGATGGCGGAGAACACAAGTGATGCCTCATGCTGGCAAAAGAGCGGCCTTTCACGGCCTCGCAATGCTCCCATGAACACTCAAGTCGATACCGTCCGCCGGGCAGTCAAACGTGCTTCCCATCTTCTTCCTGCTCAGGGACCGATCGGCGTGTTCGTACATCACAACACACTGCATGCGTTTCAGCACCTTCCCTTTGAGCAGGCAGTGGCAGAAGCGTCCGCGCTGTTCGGAACGGAAGCGTGGATGCGAGAAGAGCAGTACCGGGAAGAGTTTAGCCGCGGCAGAATCCTGCTGGAAGATATCGACGCAGTTCTGAACTCCGAAGAGAACGCGCCTGTTTATTCATGGCTCGACCGGGTGGCGCTGCGCCGCATCATGCTGGTGCCGGGTGTCCGCCCTTTTCACCGTTCCACAATCCGATGGGAAATTGAGGAAGGCGATCTCCTGCGTAGCAGTGAAGACCGCAAACTCTTCGAGGCATGTCTGAACAGCATTGAACGGCCCTCGAAGCCGCCCGAGTTTTCTCCGCGGAGGTTAAGAGACATCCTGCTGGACACGACGGGGGATGATCTGGATGAGATTGTCCATCCTCTTCTGATCCGGTTGTGCAGCAGCTACCTTGACCAGGGGCTTGCCTACTGGCCGATGCCGGACCGGCGGGCTGGCTTCTATCGATGTGTCCGCGCCCTTTGGCATCAGAGGGGCGCTTTCCTTCCCAACCACCTGAGGGACTTGCCCGCAGAGTTCCGGCGTCAGATGCGAGCCGGAATGACTAGCGAGGAGGCGGTAGCCGATGCGCTCAAGCGGCTCCGCGTGCCAATAACAAACTACGAACGAGTAATTACGTCGGAGCTTCTGGCGCTTCCTGGCTGGGCGGGCCTGATGAACCGGCTCGAACATGAACCGGAGCTTGCGCCCCACGACCGGGTTAGCTGCTCGCTCATGGACTTCCTGGCCGTGCGGCTCACGTTGACGTCCGTTGCCGCCTTGAGTCTCGCCGGTGACCCCGAAACGCTCGAGGCGCTTCAAACGGCGCCGCCCCCGCCTCCTTCTCTTGAGTTAGACCGCCTCGTCGAAGCAGCGCAAATGTTCGAAGTCGCAAAAGCTGCGAGGCTATCGGCGGATCGAATCATGAGCGACTCCTCCCTGCAACTCCGAGTGCTCCTCGAGGAGATCCGCCGATTCAACGAGTTCGAACGCCGAAGGGTGTGGCACCTGGCCTACGAGCGCCGTCACGAACGTAGCGTCCTTGGGCCTCTTGGCGTGCACCGGCAAAGCACTCCCATCACCCCCTCTTCCAAGCGGCCCGCGGCACAATACTTCTTCTGCATCGATGACCGCGAGGAGTCGATTCGCAGGCACCTGGAGGAGATCGCGCCGGATATTGAGACCTTCAGTGCGGCAGGCTTCTTCGGAGTAGCCGTGGATTACGCAGGCATCGACGATGCTCGCGGCGCCTCCTTTTGCCCGGTCGTTGTAAAGCCGCAGCATGCAGTCCGCGAACGGCCGGTGAGTGAGGATGAGCATCTTCACGAGAAGCGCAAAACCATGCGTGCCGCCTGGGCGACGATTGCCCGCTCCCTGTCTTTGTCCTCGCGGACGCTGATCCGCGGATCGTTGAGCACCAGCGTCCTGGGCATCTTCTCGCTGATCCCCCTGATCGCACACATACTGACTCCGCGCCAATACGCGCGCCTCACGCGTGCGCTCAACCGATGGATTCTGCCCGAGCCTCGGACGGAATTGACGCTGATGAGAACGGACCGGGAGGGGCACGACATTTCGGAGCACATGCTGCTCGGTTTCACGATCGAGGAAAAGATCGAGCGCGTTGCGAGCGTGCTTGCTCCCGTCGGATTGCGAACCAACTTTGCGCCGGTGGTGATCGTCCTCGGACATGGATCGACCACTCTGAATAATCCGCACGAATCCGCCTACGATTGCGGCGCCTGCGGAGGACGCCGCGGCGGACCCAACGCCCGGCTGTTCGCCGCCATGGCAAACCACCCTGAGGTGCGCCAGGGCCTCAAGGAGCGAGGCATCTTCATACCCGATGACACCTGGTTTGTCGGCGGCTACCATGACACTTGCAGCGACGACGTCGAGTACTTCGACCTCGACTTCATGCCCGAGGCCTTCCGGCCGAGCTTTGAAACTGCAAGAGCGATTCTCGACCGGGCTCGTGTTTTGAATGCCCACGAGCGCGCCCGCCGGTTCGAGGCGGCTCCGCTTGATCTCACTCCCGAAGAGGCCTTCCGGCATGTGCAGGAGAGGTCCGAGCATCTTGCCGAGCCGAGACCTGAATGCGGGCATGCAACCAACGCAGTCTGCATTGTCGGCCGGAGAGAGGGGACCAAAGGCCTGTTTCTGGACCGCCGGGTATTCCTGGTGTCCTACGATCCGCTGCAGGATCCCGATAACCAGAACCTTGCGAAACTCCTTGCAGCAGCGATCCCGGTCTGCGCCGGCATCAGCCTTGAATACTACTTCAGCTACGTTGATAACGACCACTACGGAGCCGGGACCAAGCTGCCTCATAACCTCGCAGCGCTTGTGGGAGTGATGGACGGTCACGCCAGCGACCTTCGCACCGGGCTTCCGTGGCAGATGGTCGAGATTCACGAGCCGGTTCGCGTCCTGTTTAATGTGGAGACCACGCCTGACCGGCTAATGTCGGTCATCAACAGCAATCCCTCATTGCGAGAGCTCGTGGAAAACCGCTGGATCCGTCTTTCGACTCTTGATCCGGAAACGGGAGTAATTCACGTATACCGCGACGGAATCTTTGAGGAGAGTCCTCCCTGGAAGGCTCCGGTTCCAGAGGTACAGTCATCGATGGAGTGGTATCGCGGCAAGCGCGGGCATCTGCCTGTAGCGAGAGTTGTGGGTACGCGCACCCGGATTTGAGGTTTGAGGGAATGATGTCAGAACTCATGCTCATCGTCATTCTTGGTGCGCCGCTTGTGATGGCTCTGTGGCTTGCGGCAACGTGGCTGGCAGGGCTCGAACCGGGCGAGCGCACCATTTCGCGCACTACCGCCGCTTCCTTTGTCGTGGCTACCGCAGCCACTGGCGCCCTTGCCTGGACGATGTATGGGTCGGGATGGGCTCCGGTTATTGTTGATATCGGGAACTGGTTTGCAGCCGGAGCATATTCATTTCCGATCCTGCTCGTAGTCGACCGCTTATCGCTGCCTCTGCTCGCACTCACGGTGGTGCTTTCGGGGCTGATCGGATCCTTTTCATCCCGCTACCTGCATCGGGAAGCCGGGTATCTCCGCTTTTTTCTCCTCCTTCACGTATTTGCGTTCGGTGCGGAGGCGGCTTTCGCTGCCGGCTCCTTTAACCTTCTGATCGTGGGTTGGGAACTTGTCGGACTGAGTTCCGTAATGCTCATCGCGTTCTTTAATCAGCGCATGGCTCCGGTGAAGAATGCCATCCGGGCTTTCGCGATCTACCGTGTTACCGATATCGGTTTGCTCCTGGGTGTATTCCTGCTGCACCATGCCGCGGGTTCCGCCTCCTGTACTCTGTTGTTTCGCGGCCTGTGGCCGCAGCAGGAGACACCCCTTGGGGCCGGTCTTGCTACCGCTGTTGCGATCTGTTTCCTGTTTGCGGCCGCGGGGAAATCGGCGCAGGCGCCCTTCTCAGGCTGGCTGCCGCGCGCCATGGAAGGCCCCACGCCTTCGAGCGCTATCTTCTACGGCGGAATTTCGGTTCATCTCGGCGTCTATCTTCTGCTGAGAGCCGCCCCAATTATCCAGAAGTCGCCCATTGCCCCGGCGCTTGTCGTTTTCGTCGGACTCGTGACTGCGATTCTTGCGACGCTTTCGGCCAGGACAGCGAGCGATGCAAAAACGTCTCTGGCGCTTGCCACGCTTGGACAGCTCGGCGTGATCTTCACAGAGGCCGGTCTGGGATTCGAGCGTCTTGCGCTCCTTCATCTGACCGCGCACGCCATTATCCGTACCCTGCAGTTTCTGCGTGTTCCTTCGATGCTCCGCGACTACCGGCGGGTGCACGCAGCTGCGGGCGGCAACCTGTCGAGAACGGGGCTGTACTATGAAGCGCTTCTACCCATCAACCTTCGCCGGTGGCTGTACCGCCTCGCGCTTGACCGGTGTCACCTGGACACCCTGATTGACCGCTTTGCACGTGACCCAATCCTCCAGATTGCTCGAAGACTGACCGCAATGGAGCGCGCGGGACGAGCGGTTTCTATACAACGTTCCGCGCGCGTTCTTGCCGGGACTTCAGCGAACGAAGTGGCAGGAGGATAGGTGCCCGCAGCACGGCTCACCCTTACGACAGTTTCGATAGCAGCCCCCGTAGTGGGCGCAGTCATCGCCGCCAGTCAGGAGAAGCCCCGGATGATCGGGGCCGCTTCCGCGGGGGCCTCGCTAGTGGCCTTGATTGCGGCCGTCTGGCTGACGCCGGCAGCCACCGGCGTCCTCGCCGTCGATGCGCTGGCTGCAGCGCCGGCGCTGGCGTTTGCCGCGCTCGTGGCCGCGTTGTTTCTGATCGCTCCATCGGCAGATCTCACTGGCGCAAATTGCCGGGATCTGCTTCTCTGCCTCGCCGGCGCCCTGACCCTTTACTGCGCGCATAACCCCTTCCTCCTCATAGCCGGCTTCGCTGTGTCCGCGCTGCCGCTCCTGATACCCCACGCCGCTCGAGGCAGAAGGGCGGCGCTCAAGGCGTCCATCGCGCTCGGACTGTCAGCACTCCTGCTGGCTGCAGGCAGCATCGTGCTGATGACCGCAACCAGCGGGACATCAGCCGCGTTCGCCCTTGCCGCTGTGCTGCTTGCGGCGCTCATTCGAAGCGGAGTATTTCCATTCCACTCATGGCTGTTCTCAGCCTGTGAACGTCCGCTCCCGTTCGTTGCTGTGCTGAGCGGGCAGGCAGGCGCGTTCGTCATCGCGCGGCTCGCACTGCCGCACTTCCCACAAACAGCTCTGTCTGCGCTGCCTTACATCACCAACCTGACGATCGCCGGGAGCCTGTTCACGGCGCTCGTAGCATTGGGAGAAGTCGACCCCAAGAGGACTCTCGCCCTTCTTCGCGCAAGTCAGAACGGCTTTATCGTCAGCGGCTTGACGAGCGGCGGTCTCGAAGGCATTACGGGTGCACTGGTCCAATGGGTCGTGGCGGCTGTCGCCTTGGGCGGCCTGATTCTCGTTCTGCGCTGCCTGGAGGCCCGTTACAGCGACCTGTCCCGGCAGGAGTTTGACGGCCTTGCAGCAAGAACTCCCCGCCTGGCGGCATTCTTCCTGGTCTTCAGCCTCGCCCTGGTAGGTCTGCCGGGGACGCTCGGCTTTTGTTCCGCAGAGCTGCTGTTTCATGGCGTGCTGGAAGCACACCCGATCTTCGGTCTGGCGCTCCCGGTCGCGGCTGCGATCAGTGCCATTGTCCTGTTACGTCTCTTCTCGCGCATCTTCTGGGGAAGAAATCGCACTCACGTTCCGCCAATGCCAGACGCGCTGCTTAGAGAGCGTCTTGCGCTTACTGCGATGACGCTGTTCCTCATAGCGCTCGGCTTGCTGCCGCACGGTCTCATCACATCCCGGGTTGCGCCCGCAGAGAAGCTTGCCGCCCTCACACAACCGCTCGCGCATCAGTGATATAAATATCGTGGCGTCGAAGGAAGTAGAGTCCAAATGGGCGTCATCACGGACCGAACGGGATACTTCCGGTTGCTGGGTTACACTGGAAGAAAGGGACCATTCAAAGGCGCTCCGATGTACATTCCATGGTCGCGCTTTATCACGCAGAGGGGTGTACTGCGTATTCTGCAGACCGGGTTCGCGCTAGTCTTGCTCCTCCTCGCTCTGGCGTGCGTGATCGCAATACGAGGAGCGAGAGGCATTCAGGTTGACGCAGAAGCTGTGCTCCGGGAAGAGCTTAGTTTCGCGCACCTCCTTAACCAGGCGCAGATTGGGGAAAGCACCATGGGCGCGGTGCTGCACCGGATCGAGAGCGGCCAGCCTGCCGCCAGGTCCGACCGCTCCCTGCAAGACCTGGAAACGGCCAATCAGGCGCTGCACAAGGCGGCTGCGGCGGCGCAGCAGACGCCGGAGGCAGGCGACTGGCGGGAGCTGAGCAAATCAGCGGAGCGGTTCACGAAAATTGCAAGCGAAGCCATCCGCGCCAATGACCGTTCCAGCTCCACCCTCGAACTTCTGTCGGCGTTGCATAACAACCTGATTCATCACATGCAACACATTGTGAACAGCAGTATGCAACGGGCGATCAAGGTAGACCGGATTCTGGCGGGCCGGTCGCGCGAGCTTGCGGAGGAGTCTCTGTGGCTGCTGGGGGGCTGTTTTGTCCTCTCTGTTGTTTTTGCCGGGTTGACAATTCAAATGGCAAGAGCGGGCGTCCGGAAGATGGAGTGGCAAGCCAGTGAGCTCGGCAGGGTCTCGTGGCATATGCTGCAGACCCAAGAAGAGGCGGCCAGACGTTTTTCTCATGAGCTGCATGACGAGCTGGGGCAAACCCTTGCCGCCATCCGTGCGAATCTGCAGCAGCCGAGGTTTTCAGCGCGCCGCGCGGATACGCTCAATCTCGTCGACAGTGCGATAGCGAATGTGCGCGAGCTGTCTCAATTGCTCCGCCCGGTCATCCTCGATGATTTCGGTCTCGACGCCGCGCTCCGGTGGCTGGCGGAAGGCTTCTCGCAGCGAACAGGCATCATTGTCAACTACGACTCCAACATTGATGTGCGGCTGGAGGATCAAACCGAAACCCACTTGTTCCGGATCGCGCAAGAGGCGCTGACGAACGTGGCAAGACATTCGGGAGCGACCGTCGTCGAGATGGGTCTGCATTTCGAGCGCTCCTCGGTCCGTCTTACAATTGAAGATAATGGCCGAGGGCTTGCGCAGAGTGAGCCTTTTTCGCATTCCAGTTTGGGAATGGTTGGGATGAGGGCCCGGGCCCGGGAAGCAGGCGGTGAGCTGAGTGTGACGAACGGCCCGGCTGGCGGTGTCCGGATTGAAGCCAGGATACCAGTACGCAGGTTAGCTTGTGCAAGCAGTTAAGCGAACGCGTATTCTCATAGCGGACGATCATTCTGTGGTCCGAAGCGGGTTTCGAGCGCTGCTGAGCGCTCAGCCCGATCTGGAAGTAATCGGCGAAGCATCCGATGGGCGAGAGGCGGTCGAGAAATCCGTCGCCCTTCAGCCCGACATCGTTGTGATGGATGTCACGATGCCGAATCTGAACGGGATCGAAGCAACCCGGAGACTGGCGCAGGAAGCTCCGAAGGTTCGAGTCCTGGCGCTGTCGATGCACAAAGACGCTGTTTATGTGCGTGAGATTCTCCGGGCCGGCGCCCGCGGCTACCTCCTCAAGGATTCCGGTGAGCAGGACTTTATTTCCGCCATTCGTTCCCTTGCGAGAGGCGAGGGATACATCAGTCCCGCAGTCTCCGACGCCGTTTTGAACGACTACCGCCGTCACGTTACCAATCCCATCGACCTGCTCACCAGCCGCGAACGCGAAGTTCTCCAGCGCATCGCCGAAGGACAAACGAACAAGGAGATCGCGACCAGCCTCAATCTCAGCGTCTACACGGTGGAAGCCCACCGCGGACGCATCATGGAAAAGCTGAACCTTCACAGCTCCGGAGAGCTGGTCCGGTTTGCGATCAGAAACGGCTTGATCGACTAGCCTCGCTCCCGGCAGTGGCGGCCGTACAGCCGGTTCTGGTCCGCCTTCATCAACATCAAGGCTGCGCGGAATTTTGCGTGAACGAATCGGTGCCGGCATAACGATGCCCGGTAGAATGAAATCGTGTTTCCTCGCAATTCCAGTCTGCACTTCTTCACACTGATCTTGTTTGCCACCGCATCAGGAGCCGCGCAGGCATCCAAGGATGCCCGGCCGCTTGCCCTGGACGATCTGGTGAAACGGATACGCGAGGAGGTACAGCCTGCAAAGGCAATGGACTACATGCGGTCCGTGTATGCCACCGACCGCTTTTTTACCTTTCCATCCTTCCAAAAAACGGCGCAATACCTCAGCGACACAATGAAGAGCATCGGCCTGGAGCAGGTCGAGATCGTGCACCCTCCCGCCGATGGCGAGACGCAGTTCGGCTACTGGACAATGCCTCTTGCCTGGGATGCCAGGTCAGCCAAGCTGGAAATCGTGAGCCCGGGTGTCGCGCCGGAGCAGCGAATGCTGGCGGATTACGAGCAGACGCCGGCGTCTCTGGGAATGTGGAGCGGACCCACGCCGCCCGAAGGAATCGAGGCAGACGTCGTCTTTGTGAGCCGGGAAGATCTGCGCAACCTGGAGAAGCTCGATCTGCGAGGCAAGATCGCGCTGATGGACGTCAATCCTGCGGGTTATAAGTGGCTGCTGGTGAAGGCCAATGCAGTAGGCGCGATCAATGCATTTACGGAGAATCCAAACCTGGAGGACGGCCGGCAATGGATCAACGCCTGGGGCGACAATGGCTGGGCATTTACAAAAGACAGCACGCCTTTGCTGTCGTTTTCCATCACTCCGCGCCAGTTCAAGTTTCTGCGCAATCTGCTCAAGAGCGGCCCGGTGCGCCTGAAGGCGACTGTGGACACGCGGTATTACAAGGGATCCTACCCGTATGTGACAGGCGTGATCGCCGGAACCGGTCTCGAAGAAGTTTTGACGCTGGCGCATACATCGGAACAGGGAGCGCAAGATAACGCGACAGGAGTGGCAGCCGCGCTCGAGTCGCTGGCTACGCTGAACCGGCTGATCGCTGCGGGGAAGCTGCCAAAGCCCCGCCGGAGCATCCGGATCCTGCTAATGGGCGAAATGTATGGATCGATGCACTACGTCGCATCCAACCCGAGCCGTATTAGAAAGACCATGGCCGCGTTCTGTGTCGACACGCCGGCCGCCTCATACGAGCTTGCAGGAACTGAATACTCCTTCCATCTGAATCCCCATGTATCCAAAGATTTCACCGACGCCTTCATCCTGAAGCTCGCCTCGACCTATTTCCCGACGGTAAAGCGCCCCTGGCATGAGAAGCGATTCGCAACCGGCACCGATACCTACCTTGCAGAACCCATGGTTGGCATTCCGACGATCTGGAGCTATAGCAGCAGCGGAGTGGAGACTCATCATAACAGCGCCGACACGCCCGACCGCGTCGATCCCCGTTCCCTGCGCGATCTCTCTGTCGTCGTCGCTTCCTTCCTCTACTACATTGCAAACGCAGAGGAGCCGGAAGCGGTTTGGCTTGCCGGTTTGAGCGAAACGCGAGGATATGGAGAAATCCTGAAGCAAGCGTCAGCAGCGCTCGATTCAATCGATAAGGCGAGGGACGTACAAACCCTGTCATCAATCCTTGCGGATGGAGAGGACCGTATTGCGTATGCAGTCGACCGGGAACGGCAGGCAGTAATGAGTGTGCTCCGGCTTGTACCGGACTCCCGCAAGACAACCGTAGACGCACTCTTGCGGCCAATGGTCGAACGCCTGAAGGACTTCGCAGAGACTCAGCGCCTGCGATGCAACGCGGCCGCGCACCGTCGCGCTCAAGTCTTTGGATATACGGGCGAACTCAAACCGATGCGGCGTGTCCGCCCCGATCAAGCCGAAGCCGCGAAGATTGTGGTCAAACGGAAGCGTTTTGGAACGCTGCCGCTCGATGACCTGCCCCGCGAGAAATGGGAGGGCCAGCCGTCCGGCGCCTGGGCGACCGTGCCGACCATCGCCTTGTATTGGTGCGACGGAAAGCGAAACCTCGCCGAAGTGATTCACCTTACCGAGATGGAGCTCGGGCCGACTGACTTCAACTTCGTTGCCTACTTCCGCTTCCTCGAGAAGCACGGCTACGTCGAGTTCGTAAGGTAGCGCGCGTTGCTCCGTCCAAGAGCTACGGTACGGATTCGAACGTGACCGATTCGTTGCGGACGCCCTGACCAGCTTGGATCACGTAGCGGTATTCCTTTGTCGAAGCGTCGACCAGCTCATGATGCTGCCGAACGCTTCCCTGCTCCCGCCACCTGTGCGTAATCCTGAGTTTCCCTTTCGGCGAAGCCCCCGCAGTCAACGCCGCGAGACGCACGCTGTCCATGCAGGGTCCCGTGCTGCGAAAGCGGACATAGATGCTCTTGACGCCTTTTGGCAACTCACGGACTGAAGCGAACGCTTCAGCCCAGTTCAGGACGCGATCGACCAAATCGTTGTCGCGCCACTCTGGCTTATCGGGATAAGTCCACAACGTCCGCCAAGGTCCGCTGCGGGAAAGCGCCCATTCCATCGAGGCCGTTCCCGGCCTGGTCGAAACAGAAGTACGCCGCGTTTCGGCTGTGAGCTTATCAGGAGCGAGCCCACCAGTCACATGGATGAACCTGGCGCCGGCATCGAACCCAAGAAGCGGCATGCCTCCGGCACTCAGTTCAATCAGAGCCTCGCCGCCGCCGTCTTTCGGCCGCAGCATCCCCTGGCCCTGCTCCTCGACGAGCTCAAAGCTGTCAGACGCCAGCCGCCGGAGGGCAGGACGCCAGGTGATCCTGTCCTGCATCGGCCCGGAACGATAGACCAGCTCGTTCTTTCCCGGCTGAAGCGCTGGCAGTGTGCGCGGATTCAGTTGGATTCGGGTCACGAACCTGAGTGCATGGATCGGGGCGTTTCCGCGCCTGGTGATCCGCACCTTGTATCCATAATGACCGGTCACAGCGGTGAGGCGGCCATTCGCGCTGCGGACGATGGTCGCAGGCTCCACCTTCCATTCGCCTTCGTAGGGCCCGGTTCGTTCCCCTGCCAGCTTCCACTCCTCGCCGTCGACGGACGTTTCGACTACAACAGAATCGTTCTGCGATGGCAGATTCAGCCTTACAAGAAAATGCGCGTCGATGATGACCCACGGACTGGGCATGTCGAACTGCAGTACTCGTTCGGAGCCAATCTCCGGCGGCGTATACTCAATGCGCCCTGTCGCCCATAACCGGTCATCCTTCTGGCTTCGCGGCCCGTCGATGGTACGGATTCTGTACCTTGCAATCTCGCGCGGAAACTCGCTCCATCCGCGCCCGTCGAAGACATAGGGCAGGTAATACAAGGTCGGCTCTTCCGGCGCGAAGTAGCGGATCAGCTTCTCTCCCGGCCTGAGGAGATAGCTCATGTCGTGACCGACGGAGTAGCGCGTGTAGGGGAAGAGGTAGTTATCATCGGTTGTGGTAAATAAGGACGTGAGGTCCTTCATCGCACCCGCCCGGACGTCGGCGGGATACCACGGAGTATCGACTACGCCGGGACGGACCGATTTCGGCCCGCTTAGCTTGCCGAGAATGATGCTGGGGTCCCGTTCGAGCTGGCGAACGGAAACGACTGGCTTTCCGCGGAACGGCCCGTCACCGGCGACGTTATAGCCCATCATGTCGGAGTCGTAGTAATGCCACGCTCCGTCGTAGTAGACTTCCGCGACGGTATGTCCCGTGAGAAACCACACTCTGGCGTCCTCGAACCCTCCCGCTTCGAAAACGGCTTCCAGCAGAGGAGCGATGTGGTAGCAGAGACCGAAGCCGTAGCTATTCAGCAGCTTCATCGGGTCGAGCACTTCCCCGGTTGGCTCCTCGTAGGCCCAGCCAGCAATGTGATACCAGAATCCGGGTTTTACGAAACGGCCGTCAGTCAGGAAGAAGCGCCAGATGGCCTCGGCCCGTTCTCGTGCGGTCCTGGCATTGGCGTTCCGATAAATCGCCTCCGTGAATCTTTTGAGATCCGTTGAGTCCGGCTGGTCTCTCAGCAGAACGGAGGGTGAGTACACCTGAGCGGCAAGACCACCGGCCCAGAGAAACGTCAGGAGCAGAAGAACTCTTGTCACTTCACGTTTCCGTGCGGGTCGTCAACAAGCTGCTTGACCACTTCCACCAGGCCGACGATGTCGCCCAGGCTGTTTGATACCGGCGCGAGCACGGAAATAAGGTTAGGCTTCTGCATGACAATTTTTCGCTTGCCTGTCATCAGCACTTCCTTCATTTCCGGCGGCATCGGCTGATGAAGATCTCCCCACGTCCAGAACTGGCTGATCTCATTTACATTACGGATCATGACCTGAATTCGTGAAGAGTCACCTGGAACTGGCATCCAAAGGTTGACGTCGGTATGCGGCGGACCGACGCGCCCGAGGCGGATCAGCGTCTTCTTGATTTGAATGTAGGCGTCGTGGTTGACGTCAAAATTGTCGGAGGCTGCCCACTGATCGCGCGGATCTACCTTCAGAAGGTACTGAGCGGCCCGCGGCGTAAGAATACGCTCGCACACATCTCCATCGACAATCACAGAAGCAACTCGGGCCACCTGGTCGAGTTCTTCCGCTGTCTTCGTCTGCCCCGAGCCATAGCAAGCCGCGCAGATCCAGAAGGTAAGAAGCAGCCAGCCCTTCATGCCTCACCTCCGGCGATCTTCAAAACATACTCTCGTATTCGCTGCCAGGCAGATGCATCCTTAGGTCGCTGGACCTTCCTGTGATCTTTCAAGGCATCACCAATGTCGGCGTTGTTCCATTCTTGCGGCGGACGGTT
>JADGHK010000034.1 GCA_019686145.1 Bryobacteraceae bacterium
TCTCCGCAGATCGTCCGGAGACTTCAGGAGTATCTCAGAACTTGAACAGCAGAATGACTTTTGTGAACAAGACACCTCTTTCCAGGCGCGATTGGTTGAAAACCGCTGCCGCGGCAGGCAGCACGTCTTTGCTCGGTGCTCAGTCGCGCCCGCCCAACATTGTCCTGATCTTTGCCGACGATCTCGGTTATGGCGACCTCGGCTGCTATGGCTCTAAGATCCGCACGCCGAATCTGGACCGCATGGCCGCAGAGGGCATCCGGTTCACTCATTTTTACTCGGCGAATCCGGTGTGTTCGCCGTCGAGGGCGGCTCTGTTGACGGGCCGCTACCCGACCCGGGTCGGCGTGCCCCGTGTCCTCTTCCCCACCGACAAGACGGGACTTCCGGCCTCGGAGACGACCATCGCGGCGATGCTCAAGGCTAAGGGCTATAAGACGATGTGCGTCGGCAAGTGGCACCTGGGGCATCTTCCGGAGTTTCTGCCTACGGCCCGCGGTTTCGATGAGTACTACGGCATTCCTTACAGCAACGATATGAATCCGCGTCCCCTCCTGCACAATCAGGAGGTTGTGGAAGAGCCCGCCAAACTGGAGACGCTCACGCCAAGATATACAGAACAGGCGGTCAAGTTCATCGAGCGCTCCAAAGACTCGCCGTTCTTCCTCTACATGCCGCACACATACCCGCACATCCCGCTAGCGGCTTCCGAGAGATTCCGGGGGAAATCTCCGCAGGGTATTTATGGTGATGTCCTGGAGGAACTGGACTGGAGCGTCGGACAGATTCTCGAGACGCTCAAGAAGCATGGACTCGACAACAATACGCTCGTCCTGTTTACGAGCGATAACGGACCCTGGTATCAAGGAAGCCCTGGTTTTCTCAGAGGCCGCAAGGGCATGACCTTCGAGGGCGGGGTTCGCGTTCCCTTCATCGCCCGCTTCCCAGGCAGGATTCCCAAGGGAAAGGTGTGCACCGGCATTGCCTCCACGATGGATCTTCTGCCAACGATCGCCAGCCTGTGTAACGCCCCTCTGCCGCCGAACCCGCTTGACGGGATCAACATCTGGCCCTTGTTGACGGGGCAGAAGGAGAGCCTGGAACGCGAAGCCCTGCTCTATTTCGATAACGTGTACGTGCAGTGCGCGCGGTGGCGCAATTGGAAATTGCACATTGCCAGATACAACACTGTCACCTACAGTCCCTCTCCGGCGATCGGACGAATGAATCTTCCGCTGCCGTCCCCTGAGCTCTACAACCTGGAGACCGATCCGGATGAGAGCTACGACGTTGCTGCGGAGAACCCGAAGATCGTAGCGGAGATTCAGCAGCGCATCGAGCGGCTGATCACCACCTTCCCGGAGCCGATCCAGCAGGCCTACCGCGAGACAAAGTCCAAGCGTGTCGCGCCAACCGCAGCCGGCGCAGTCACTCGCCCGGCCCCTCAATAATCTGGAGGTCTTTACCCATGGTGAACCGGCGGGAATTTCTTTCGGGACTCGGCGGACTGGGTTTGACGGCAGCTGCGCTGCCGGGCCAAAGAGCCGAACGCAGGAAGAATGTTCTGTTCATTGCAATCGACGATCTGAACGATTGGGTGGGCTGCCTTGGAGGGTATCCGGGCGTCAGGACGCCCAATCTGGATCGTCTGGCGGAGCGCGGCGTGCTTTTCACGAACGCTCACTGTGCCGCTCCCCTCTGCAACCCGTCGCGTGTGGCGGTGATGACGGGAATCCGGCCGTCGACTTCGGGGATTTACGAGAACAATCAGCCCATGAGGCAATCCCCGGTTCTGAAGAATGCCGTCACCTTGACGCAGCATTTCATGCAGCACGGCTACCGTGCGGTCGGCGGAGGAAAGATCTATCATTTGCCGTTCCCGGACCCGGAAAGCTGGCACGAGTACTTCCCGTCGCAGCGCAAGAACAAGCCCGATGATCCGGTTCCCCCGCAACGGCCCGTGAATGGAATCCCCAACACGGCGCACTTTGATTGGGGACCGGTGCGGGTCGCAGACCGCGAGATGGGAGATTATCAGGTGGCTGACTGGGCCATCAGCGAGCTGCGGAAGAAGCACGACAAACCGTTCTTTCTGGCCTGCGGATTCTATCGGCCGCACCTGCCCTGGTATGTGCCGGAAAAGTACTTGGACATGTACCCGCTCGATCAGATCACCCTCCCGAAAGTGAAGGAGGACGATCTCGACGACGTCCCGCCGGTCGGCCGCCGCATGGCTCTTGCCAACAGGGACCACGAGAAGGTATTGCGCTACAACCAGTGGCGAAAGGCCGTGCAGGGCTATCTGGCGAGCATCACGTTCGCGGATGAGCAGGTGGGGCGGGTGCTTGATGCGCTCGACAAGAGCGAGTATGCCTCGAACACGACGGTCGTGCTCTGGAGCGACCATGGCTGGCACTTGGGTGAAAAGCTCCACTGGCGAAAGTTCGCGCTCTGGGAGGAAGCGACGCGAAACGTGCTCATCGTGTCCTCGCCTGATATCACGCAGCCCGGCGGGCGGTGCAGCCGTACGGTCAGCCTCCTCGATCTCTATCCGACGCTCGTCGAACTGTGCGGTTTGAGTCCACGGAAAGAGCTTGAAGGCACAAGCCTCATGCCGCTGCTTCGGAATCCCAAAGCGCCGTGGGGCCGCCCGGCGGTCACGACCTTCCGCCGCGGCAATCACTCGATACGAACCGAACGATGGCGCTACACGCGGTATCACGATGGCGGCGAGGAGCTGTACGACCATGAGACCGATCCCATGGAATGGTCGAATCTCGCGGCAAAACCCGAAATGCGGAGCGTGAAAGCGGAGCTTGCCCACTGGCTGCCAACGACAAATGCGCCCGATTCTGCGGCAAGGAAGAGTGCGTAGGCGTCAGGCCAGCCCTGGCCCACAGAGATGATCCACCCGGGAGGCGGCGAGGCGGAGGACATTTGACGTGCAGCCCGACACCAACCAGCCGTGGGTTATATAATCGAAATGCAGTAACTTTCAAGCGAAGCAGCGGGCGTTACGACGTCCGATGTCTGGCGCTTTAGGTGTGTAGTGCCCACGAAGTCTTCTCTTGCAGTACTCTTTTTAACCCTCGTGCCGTTCTCTGCGATACCGGAATCCGGCGGTTTGCTGAAACAGGCAGGTATGCACGGGGAACGTTTTCCGTCAGCAGCGCTGCTGGCGCAAGCTCCCGATATCAACCCTGCTGTTCTGAAGATGGCGCTAGGTGCTATGCAGCGTGTCAGTGACCTCGGCATCAATGCCCGCTTAGACAGGCTGCTCCTGATCGATTACACCAAGCCATCCACCGAGCCGCGATTCTGGGTCTTTGATCTGAACGCGGGCAAAGTCCTGTTCCGGGAGCTGGTAGCCCACGGAAAGAACACGGGCGGAAACATGGCCGTCCGGTTCTCGAACACTCCGGGCAGTCTGATGTCGAGCCTCGGGGTCTTCCTGACCGCAAACACCTACTTTGGGAAACACGGCTACTCCCTGCGTCTCCGGGGCCTTGAAGAAGGCATCAACGATAAGAGCATGGAACGCGCCATTGTGCTCCACCCGGCCAGTTATGTCAGTGAGGCGATCGTCGCGAAGCTGGGCCGGCTTGGGCGGAGCTGGGGATGCCCCGCCGTCCGTCCCGAAATTGCCAGGCAGCTGATCGACGCCGTTCGTGACGGCGCCGTCCTGTTTGCCTATTACCCGGACGAGAAATGGCTGCGGAGCTCCAGATTCATTTCGGAAGATTTGTACGCTTCCGCGGATTAGAGCTTTAATCTGCCGCGTGTCCTTCACCGGGCAGCGTGATGCCGCTGGCCGCCCATTCGGGCTTGAGCCACGGCCTCGGTGCGCTGAAGTCATACCTGCCCAGGACGAGAACGGGTGTGCCCGGTTCGCCCCAATGGTAGAGCCATTTGGCGTCCCGCGCCAGCATGCGGACGCAGGCATGGCTGACGGGCGCGCCCGGAAGACTGTATTGGTGGAAAGCAACACCGTGGAAAAAGTTGTAGTACCACTTCATCCGCCAGTTCCGGTTGATGCTGCTGCGCCGGTCCGGGGACTTCCATCGAAGAGAGAACCTGCCCGATGGGGTTGGACTCCGCGAACCGCCGCTATTGACCGGTCCCCACCGAACCAGCTGTCCTTCCTCGTATGCGCCAAAGACCTGGCCGGGGAGGTGGACGATCACGGCCTTCGGATAACGCGCTGACCACGATGAATAGCGCGGCATTGGACTGTAGGCGGCCTCGTCAAGCTCCCACTGATCCGGAACGATCAGGGCCGGCAGGCGCGGCAGATGCCTCCGATCCGCTCGATTCAGTTTCTCCAGGAGTCCGATCCTCTCATCGTCCAGCTCGCGCAGGATTGCCGGCAAGGCACGCGTATAACTGGGTTTCGTCGACTCGGGCGGAAGGCCTCTCGTGCCGAAACACGGAGTGATCCAAACAGCTAGCACCATGCTGCCAAGGCAGCAGCACTGGCGCAGGATTCTCACGGCCACCATGAAAACTCCTTCTGTGCTTCCCTGAGTTCCGCAGGAAATGCCCGAGAGTAAGGCACTTCGAGCGGAGCAGGCGGCGGGATGCGGAACGCAGCGAGTCGCAGGAACCGGAACCACCTGCTATCTGTTTGACGCCATACGTCGAAGAGAAACCGCCGGAAAGTGGAGGATAACGTCCAGTTTTCCAGTTGTAGGAACGACGCCAGATAGAATGAGTATTTTTGTCCGACGCAAACGCTTTGCACGTTCGCGCTTCAAACCAGGCGACCGGCTCTCACTGGGCGCGGGCGTAATTGTTGCAGAAATGAGAAAAGTATCGTCCAGGAATACGTGCGGCCCAGACAGGAGGAGGCAGTATCTCAATGCCTAAGTCTGCTTTTGACGCAATCTCGCGGAGCCTGCCCCGATATCCGCAGGAGGTTGTGGAGCTGCTGATCGAACTGGCCGTCGAGATTGCAAGGGAAGGCCGCGAAGGGCGGCGCATTGGCACTCTCTTTACACTGGGCGACGAGCAGACGATACTTCGGATGTCCCGTCCGCTGATCCTGGACCCTCTTGCGTGCCACCCGCGAGAAAGCCGCATGATTCAGAACCCGAATCTCCAGGGGACAATCAAGGAACTGGCTCAGCTTGACGGGGCATTTATCGTCAGCAGCGATGGGGAGTTTTGTGCAGCGTGCCGCTATCTCGAAGCCTCTTCGGAAACGGTTGATCTGCCTCTTGGGCTCGGCAGCCGGCACCTGGTTGCCGCGTCTATCAGCGCCCTGACAGACGCTGTGGGCATCGTTGTGTCGGAGAGCGCAATCGTCCGAATCTTCTCCGGCGGAAAACTGGTAGCCGAAGTCCTTCCCGAATTCTGGCTCCTCGGCAGACGCATCCTCCAGTTGAGAGGGCGCGTCCGCGAAGAACACGTGAGCGACCTCGCCGTCATCACCCCTGAAACCGACGAATATGCCGGTGGATGAAGCGGATAGGGTACTCTCAGTACCATAGATTGAGGGACAGATCCCAGTGCATTCACTAAGATCGTGGGTGAATGAATTGCCTTGTATCTGTCTTGTTCGTCGTACTTCTGTCCACATCCTGCGGACGAAGCATTTTCGCCGCAAAAGAAGCCTTGCTGGAGCGCGGAAACGAGCATTTCCGTGAGGGACGCTACGAAGATGCCGTTCTCCAGTACAGAAAGGCTCTGCAGAAAGATAGCCGGTACGGTGAAGCAGCTTACCGCCTTGCCTTGGCATACCTGAAGCTCGGCAAGGGAGCGGAAGCCTACCAGTCTCTCGTCCAGGCGGCAGAACTTTTGCCGGACCGGACGGACATCAAGGTTGAGCTCGCAGATCTGGCTCTGCGGTCTTATCTTGCAAACCCGCGATCGGCAGCAAGCGGGTTTTACGAAGTAGTCGAGAGGATCTCCCGGCAGTTGCTGGACTCGGATCCAGCCTCCTTTGACGGCCTGCGGCTGAAGGCCCACCTTGTGCTTCTCGATGGACGTCCAGCAGAAGCGGCCAGGCTCTTCGAGCAGGCGCACTCCATCAAACCTGAACGCGGGGATGTTGTGACGGGCCTCGTAGACAGCCTGATCCTCGCGGGGAACCCGGAGCAGGCCGAGAAAACCGCGAGGGACTTTCTGGCTACCAACCAGGGCGACCCGGCTCTTTTTGACGCCCTTCACCGCCACTACGTCAAAAACCGGCGTCTTGCCGACGCAGATAAGGTACTGCTGACGAAGATGGAGCGATATCCCAAGGTGACGTTTTACCGGCTCCAGCTTGCGGAGCACTACTTGCGCACGAATCGCCGAGCCGAGGCGATCGACGTCATACAGGCGCTTCGGAGGGATCCCGGAGCAGCGAGAACGCTCCTCGAAGTCGGCGACTTCTGCCGGGAAATGGGAGAACATGACCAGGCGCTTGAAACGTATCGCGCAGGCATCACCGCGAATCCAAAAGATCAGCTGATTTACCAGAAGAGAATCGCCGAGCTTCTGCTCGAGCGGGGCAAGGATAAGGAAGCTGCCACCTTGCTCGACAGTCTCATTCAACGGCATCCCGACGATTCCGACTTGCGCGCGGCCCGCGCCGCGCTGCGCCTCTCCGCACGCACAGCGTCCGAAATCGAACGCGGCATCTCCGAGTTCCAATCGCTCGTTGAGAAAGAGCCGAAGCGCGTTGAACTGCGCTACAAACTCGCGAAAGCCTACCGGCGCGCCGGGCGCGAAGCGGAAGCGCGAGAGCAACTCGAACTCGCCCTGAAAACGGAGCCTCAGCATGTTCCGTCCATGCGCGAGCTTGCTGACATCCTGCTCCGCTCCGGCGATAGCACAGGGGCGCTCCGTCTTGCGGAATCGATCCTGAAACAAGCGCCGGGAGACCCGGCGGCACGGCTTGTCCGTACAGCCGCCTGGGCGCTGCAGGGCCGCTATAACGAAATTCGCGCCGAGCTGGCGTCCCTCCGAAAGGAGTATCCGGGACTGCGGGAGGTGGAACTGCAAACGGCAATGCTTCATTTGGCCGAGAAGCGTTATGCCGAGGCGGAGTCGATCCTGAAGCGGAACTACCTGATCGATTACGACCTGCGTTTCCTGCGCGGTCTGGCGCAACTCTATCTCGCGCAGAAGCAGCCGCAGAAAGCTCTGGCCTTTGTCCGCGCGCAGCAGCCCCGGATGGAGGGACGGGAGGAGTACCAGTACCTCCTTGCCCGAACTGCCGTCGATGCGGGCGAGTATGCGGTGGCTTCCACGGTTTACCTGGACCTGTTGCGAAACGCGCCTGACTCCGCATTCCTGTTGCTCGAACTCGGCAGGCTCGAGCTGCTGCAGCTCAGGCGCGAGGCAGCGGTCGAGTATTTCCGAAAGGCAGAGAAGGTAATCCCCCAAAACAGCCGCATGCTCGCGGAGGTCGCATCGGCTTACGCGGATGCGGGCAGCATGCAGGATGCCATCCGAACTGCGCGTCAAAGCCTTGCCTTGGAGCCGGAAAACATCGGCTTAATGAACAACCTGGCCTATTGGATCGCCGAAGCCGGCGGCGATCTGGAAGAAGCTGAAAAGCTGACGCGTCAGGCGCTGCGCAAAGCACCGGATCATCCCGCCATTCTGGATACCGTTGCCTGGATTCACCTCAAGCGCGGCAGCCACAGCTCAGCCCTGCCGATCTTCGAGCGGCTGGTGAAGAATGAACCCGCCAATTCCGCGTTTCGCGTGCATCTTGCGGCGGCATTGAAGGCGAACGGGCGTCCGCAAGAAGCGCAAGAAGAGCTGAGGGCAGCACTGCGCTTGAATCCGCATCCCCTCGTGCGAAGGCAAATCGAGGAAACCCTAAACTCAACCCGGCATTAGTACCATTACCACAGGTTGTTTCCCTTGCAGATATCTCCTGTTAGCATGAGCTTACGTTGGGTCTTTTACTGTAACCGCTTGTGGAGGATCACCTTAGCTACGGTCGGTTTATGAGGCTTAAGTAGAATATGAAACTGAAACAACTGCAACTCCTCGGCTTGTACTTGCTGTGCGCCGGAATCAGCGTCGCTGCGCCAATCCCGGTTGATGCTCTTGGTCTCGCGCGCACTGTCGTTGTTACCACGGCAGGAGGCTATCCCATCAACATATCCAATGTCGGGAGAGGCGGCGGCTACGCGGGCAGCGTTGCCGGAACGGAAACCATTCTCTGGTGCGTCGATTCGCAGTTAGACGTCAATTCCGGTACGAACAACTACCTGGCCAATGTTGTCCGAGTGAGCGACATTGGAAATCCGGACTACGATGGTTACGTCAGATACGACGGCGTAACTGGCAGTGGTACGAGAAAGGGTAACGAGTGGATCGTCAACCTCGGCTCTGCCTACAACGTCGCTTCAGCCCGGTACCAGATGGCGGCGTGGCTTGTGTCCCAGTATACGGGCATGCCCAATGGTCCGTCCGCCGACGATGCTCGAAATCGGGCCATCCAGAGGGCGATCTGGAGGGTCATGCTGAACGAGTCGCGGGTGTTTGATCCCGATGTGCTCACCGGAGATATCTCTACTGGCTCTGTGAGCGGAAGCTGGATTCAGGACGCCGTCAACTTCCTGTCTGCCGGAAACTACGGAAACTTCTTCGACAACTGGGCCGTGGTGAGCGGCGGCGTCCAAGTCGACGGCGATTTCAAGTTCTTAGGCGGGAAGCAGACTTTCCTGGTTCAACTTCAGCCGGTCCCCGAGCCTCACTTTTACGGGCTCCTGGCCGCGGGTTTAATCGGGTTGCTGTATTATCACAGGCGTAACCGCCTCCCGCAAGCAATTCGATAACTCGTCATCGTGGGCCCGGTGCAGCTATGATGCGAACCGGGCCCAGCAATCCCGCCGGCACAAGCCGAATCTGATCCATGTCCTGAGGCTGAAACCGGACGCCATACCGAAGGTTCAGCAGTCTGTAGTCCGGCAACGGCCTGCCTGCCATGTGGTTCACGGCCACGTTCGCCACAACGATCTTCAAGCGGTTCGAGCCGGGTTTTAAGTGTCCGGTAATATCCAGCGAATAGGGCGGGCACCAGACGGATCCTGCCCGAACGCCATTGACGTAAATCACAGCAGCATCCCGGACAGGCCCATCCACCCAGGCTCTCATACCAGCCTTCGGTTCGGGTCCGGTAACAGGCTTTCCTTCCCCGAAGTCGATCCTGACTCGCTGCCCTGGCTTCAATAAATCGGCAGGTATGTTTACCTCCTTCTCGTAACTTGCAGTGCCCGAGTAATAACGAGTCCGAATATCTTCGGTCCAGGACTTCAGCTCCTCCATCCTGGTTTTGTGCCCGTTTCCGTCGAACGTGACATCCCAGCCGGTGCTGATGTCGATCGGACTGCCGTCCTCACGACCAGGCGAGGGCGTCGTACGGCGGGAGTCCTTTGAGAAGACGACTACCTTGGACTCATAAGGTTCCAACTCGAGATCCAGCGCCACACCGGACGCCGTTTGAGTCAGAGGCAAGGCGGCCTCGATGCTGCCCGTGATCGGATCCCACCACTCGGGCATCAACCCTGACACCCGAAACGTCGCCTTGACTCTTTGCCGGATGTTACTGGTATTTGCGACGAAGTAGATCTGGGCGAAGTCCGTGGTGCGCCGGATGAAACCGATCCCGGCAACCCGCGGCTCCAGTCGAAGATCCGGCGGCAGCAGTTTTTGCAGGACTTCGCCCAGGCTCTCTTCCTGCGGGACGACGTGTCCCCGCGCTTCGGGCGATGCGAACAGGTGCTCCACGATTGCCGCCACTTCCGCTTTCTCCTCACGCGTTGTGGTAAACCCGGGCGGCGCGGAAGGCGTCCGGCGTGTGGCGACCAGGATACCACCGCCGCGCACGAACTGCTCGAGCTTCCTGAGCGTCGAGAGAGGCATCAGCTCAACACCGGGCAGAACGACAACTCTGTACGGGTTCCCGCCGAGCAGGAGGCAATCCTTCTCGACGCGCCCCACCTGTTCGAGCGACCGGTCATCGAAGAAATCAACTCCGTAGCCGCTCTCCAGGATCTGCGCGATCACTTTAGGGCCAACGTGTTCCCGCAGCGCTTCGATCATGTGGACACGGCCGGCAGTAAAGTGCGACCATGCATCGCTATTCGGCAGATAAAGCGCAACGTCGTTGGCGGGCCTTCCCTGCCTCAGAAGGAAGCTGACGCGCTGAAGGTACCGCGCGAGATCGGGCATAACGATCCACCACGGATTCTGATGATTGAACACTCCGGCTGCGTAGAACCGCCATCCTGGATACTCAACTCCTTCCGGAGTGTACGGCCAGCCGTGTCCGATGAGCTGGTTGATGCCTTGCAAAAAGTGCAGATCCGCTTCCGCCTTCACGTCGATGGGAGTTGCGCGGAAAGAGGGGGAATGCAGCCACGTCCAGGTCTCAGAAGAGGTGACGGGCCTTCCGTAGAGGTGGCTCGCAGACGAGGCCCACCGGGAGGCACGGACGACCTTCCAATGATGCCCCTCTCCTTCGGGCAGGTCTGCATAGAAGTTGCTTGATATGGTTGCGGGAGGAATGCCGTAGCCTTGAATGCGGAAGAGCGTCCCCTTCTCTTTCGCCCAGCGTTGCATGAGCGCGAGGAAACGTTCTTCCAGGAGCTCGGTGAGCGTCTTGCCCCAATCGTGACGGATGCCCGCGGTGGCGGGGCCGATATTCGTGACAAGCGCTGGCAGATACGGCTTCAAGTCATACCCGCGCCGCTTTCGGAATTCCTCGAGCAGATCCGGCGTCCAATCGGACCCAAAGACTTCCAGGCTGTCGCAAAAGATCGCGTACGGGGGATTGGGGCCGAGCGCCTTCAGCAGGGGCTCGCCGACCGTCTTAAGGTAATGGTTCACGGCGTCCCGGTCATAATGATTCAGGACGAAACCCTCCGCCCCGACCGACGGTCTTTTCACCATCATTCCGGTCCGGCTCGAGATGAAGAAGAGGATTGTGTCAAAGGAGCCGCTCTCGCTCAGCCACAGGATGTCGCCTTTTGGCGGTTCAATCTCCCGCAACGTATCCGGGACGATTTCCCCGCCCCGCTTCCATGCTCCGAAGATCGCAATCAACTGCTCTCCGTTCGCCAGGTTTGGGAGCGGGACTCGCCTCGATCGCGGATCGACTTTCGTTTGTTCGAACCGCAGCTTTCCTGCTGCTTGCGTGATCGAAATCGATGGTCCTCCGTAAGGCCAGCCGCTGCCGAGCGTCAGATCCATGCGCATGCCGAGCTCGCGCGCCTTTTCTGAAGTGAAGCGGAGCGCCTCGAGGAATTCGCCGGAAAGAAACGGAAGGTTCCGAAAATTCTTTGTCGGGTCATCGAGCGCCAACGGATAGACCGGCTGCACTTCAAACCCGCCGATTCCTCCTTCTTTCATGAGCCGCATCTCGCGCTCGATGCCTTCCTTCGTCACCGACGGGCCAAACCACCACCAGCGCATCATGATGCGTGCTTCAGGCGGCGGCTCCCGGAAAGCCCGCCGCAACTCGCCAATATTCGAAGGCCCGGCGCAAAACCCGTCGGCCCCGACGAAAAGGAGCAGGCAGCAGAAGAGAAAGCAGCGAAGCGGAGGCATAGCCTACATTATTGACAGAATTTCGTGCAACGATGAGGCGGAACAGCGGGCGAGGTTGGCCTCCCAGGCACGCGGCGTGGGAGCGATGGAAGCTCCCCTACATTGAGCACGTGCCGCGTGAGAGAGGCGAGGCGGATCGAGACAATGCCGGGCCGGTTCGCGTGAGCCGGCTGCGTAAAGGGCTATCGGGACCGGCCTCCGCCAGCCGAAGCGCCCCGGCTTACGCCGCCGCCCCGTGAAGCGACCGCGCCAACAGCACTCGCGGCAGGAGCGCCGTGCGCCGAAGCGCCGGATACCATAGGCCCGACGCCGCGGGGGGCCGTTGGATACCCGCCTACGGGGTCGAAACCGCGCGGGATACTGCTGAAGCCGCCAGGGTGGATAAGCACAGGCGGAGGCGGAGCGTAGACCTGGTGGACCGAACCAGGAGCGTAGTAGGCGAAGCCAAACGGACTGTAGATGACTCCCGACCTCGGAATGTAAGTGAACATCCCGTAGTACGGGTTCCAATGCCATCCACCTCGCATCAAGCGCAAGCCCGATTTCGACAAACTGCGGGCTGCCGACGCATTGGCCATAGCAATCGCCTGGGACCGCCGCTTCGCCCAACGATAGAGAGAATCGCCGATTTCGGTGTCGAACTTTTCAGTCCCGGTACTCTTACCGTCGAGCGCCAGCATGCGCGCCTCCTTCACGATGACATTCTCGCCAGCGATCGCGACGGCGGCCTGACCGTCGTATACCTTCAACAGCGCGGGGTTCGTGTCAATACGATAGACGCCCCGCTTGAGCACCTCGACAGACGTGTCGTTATAGACCAGCGTCACGCGGTTGTCCTCAAGGATCTCAGCCGCCTCTACGAGGACGGATCCTTCGAGGATCGCTACCCGGGTGTCGGCCAAGCGGGTCGAAA
>JADGHK010000035.1 GCA_019686145.1 Bryobacteraceae bacterium
TTATAGAGCTGGGAGGGCTTGTGCAGGGCGGGAGAAGCCACCGTTTTCCCCAATTTTGCGGCCCGGGCATCGAGTTTCTGCCAGAGGTCCTGATCCGCCTTTGACATCTCCAGGGCCTGCGCGATCTGCAGTCTCTCCTTCGGCGTGAGCTTTTCGGCGAGCACCGCCAGCAGCAAAGCGGCATGGTTTACCGGAAAATCGACTTCGAAGGGTACGATCGCCCGGACTTTCTGCAATTTCTGGAGGGCCGCGACATTTAACCTGGCGCCTGTGAGCGCGGGAGAGTAAAGGCCGAGGACCTTCTCTTCATCGAAGAGGCGCAAGACTTCCGTCGGATTCTGATCTTCGGCGACGCGCTTCAATTCGTCGAAGAGCTCGGATGCCGGGATCTGCTTTTCGAGCTCCGCGGCACGGGCATTTTCGTACTGCTGCTGGGTGCGCTGCTCCAGGGTGAAGCCGAAGCGCACGCGGAAGCGCAGCAGCCGCAGGAGCCGGACCGGGCGGTCGTAGAGAGCGTAATTGGAGACGGTTCGCAGCTCCTTACGTTCCAGGTCGGACAGCCCGTTGGTGGGGTCGAGCAGCAGCCCGCGCGAAGCGCGGTTCAGCGAGAGGGCAATCGCATTAATTGTAAAATCGCGGCGCCGGAGGTCGTCGTGGATCGTTGCTGGAGTCACCTCCGGCTTGCCCCCCGCTTTCGGATACCGCTCCGTCCGGGCTGCGCCGATCTCCGCGGTAATGCCCCCCGGAAAGATGAGTTCCATCGTACTGCGAACTTCGTCTGCGTGAACAAGAGTTGCCCCCCCTTGCTCCGCGAGGGTCTTCGCCAGCTTGAGCGCGTTGCCCTCGACGACGAAGTCGAGATCACGTACGGGGAATCCACCAAACATGTCACGCAAGGCGCCGCCGGCGAGGAATAAATTTACATTTGCCTCTGCCGCCGCCTTCTGAACCGCAGCCACGACGCGGCTCTGCTCCGCGCTCAAGTGGCTCTCCAGCATAAACATGTAGTCGCTCATTGCTTCAATCTCCAGAGTCTCTGCAGCCGTTTGCCCGTGGTTGCTCCTTCGCACCCATCCGGCTGCAGGTCTGATATCCCTGTCTGCTCGCGCACCCCTCGATGTGTTAGTCGACCCCTCCCCCGCGCCCTTCAGGCACGAGGATGATGTTCGTCCAGCGTCTTACGCAGCCTAGACCGCACGACGTGGGTGTATACCTGGGTCGTGCTGATGTCGGCGTGCCCCAGCATCATCTGTACACTCCTCAAGTCCGCTCCCCCCTCGAGAAGATGGGTCGCGAAACTGTGGCGGATCGCATGCGGACCCATTTTCCGGAAGATGCCCACCTTTCGGCCGTGGCTCCCCAGCAGTTTCCAAAATGCCTGTCTGGTGAGCGGGCCGCCCCGGGAGGTCACGAACAGATACGGACTCGCCTTGCCCTTCAACAGCTTGTCCCGGCCGGACTGAAGATAACTCGCGACAGCGGACAGCGCTGCCGCTCCAACCGGAACCAGCCGCTGTTTGCGTCCCTTCCCGGTTACACGCACGACGCCCAAGTCAACATTCAGGTCGGACAGTTGCAGCTTACAGAGTTCGCTCACGCGTACACCCGTGGCATAGAGCATCTCGAGCATCGCGCGGTCGCGCAGACCCAGCGGAGTTGAGGCTTCAGGCGCGCTGAGAAGCTTCTCGATCTCGTCGGAATTCAGGTACTTGGGAAGTTTCTTCCACTGCTTGGGGAGGGGCAGCAAGGCCGTCGGATCGGTCTTGATCCGGCCCTCCCGGAGCAGGAACTGGTACAAATTCCGGAGCGTCGTCAGATGCCGGGCGATGGTTCGAACGGAGAGCCTGGAACGGTAAAGAAATTCGAGATAGCTCCGAACGCCCTCATCTGCCGGGATCGTGTCTCCGCTGGTTGAACGGCAAAAGGACACGTACTTCTGCAGATCACGCGCGTATGAGTCGAGTGTGTTCGGCGCTAAGCCCTTTTCTATCCGGCAAAAATCGAGAAAGGACTGGACGCCAGCCGAAAGCGAGCCCGTCTGCATTGAGCCAATCATACAATAGGCCCAAATTGCAAACCATGGGTTCTATTGAAAACAGGTAGGTTAGCTCTTTGAGATCAAGAAGCGCCTGTGGTCGCAGGGGTGGGAACCCAAACACAATTAACAATTTGCGGGAGTTTGGTACAATTCGGGTCGAACAGACTCACTCTTTGTAAGGGCTCCGCTTGGCTGCCTCGACGAATAAGAAGGTTATCGTGCTGCGATTTGACAGGGAAGCCTTGTGCGGCTTCGTCAACCCGCAGACCTTCCTCCGGTCCGATGGCGTCGAGCTGCTCAGCCCTTCCGGCAGCATCCAGACTATACAGTACGAGGAGGTCAAGTATTTGTGCTTCGTGCGGGAGTTCCAGACCGGCAAGCCGGTGCTTCGCCAGGCGTTCTACACCCGGCCCAAGGCCGCCGGGTTGTGGGTGCGGATGGAATTCCGGGACGGAGACACGCTGGAAGGCCTGCTGCCGAACAATCTTCTACTGGTGGAATGGGCCGGATTCACGGTAGTTCCGCCCGATGCTACGGGCAACACTCAGAAGGTCTTCGCGCCTCGAGCCGCGCTGGAGGGCATCCAGGTGCTCGGAGTGGTCGGAAGCCCGCTTCGTGCGGCACGGCGCGCGGAACGAACCGATCAGAAACGGCAGATCGGCCTTTTCGAATAAGCTTTTAACGCAGGATCGGGGCGGGCGTCAGGTGACACTCTGCCAGATCCATCCAACAGTCCTGGACGGTGTTCTGAACAAAGGTGAGAGTTTCCACGCAAAAGGTGTGTGAACTCCGAAACTCCGCCCACCGCCGCTTCGCCAGTTCCACGACCCTGTCTACCTCGTGCGGCTCCAGGGACTGGGCCAGCGTGACATGTGGATGGTAAGGATACGGCTCCTCGTAGGCTAAGTGATCCACATTCAGTTCGTTGTGGATCTGCTCAATCATCTGGCGGCCCCGGCAGACTGACAGGTATACGACCGACGTTACAGGGAACACTTCGATTTCGCCCAGTTCGACGTCGAACGCTGGGACGTCCTGAAGCTGTCTCTGCAACTGATTCCAGGCGTCTTCCACGGAAGCGAGCGGCCTGGGAGGGAGGACGGTCAAATGAGACTGAATTCTGCAAGTACTCACCAACTCGCGACGAAGCCCGTCCAGGAATTGCTTGAGAGGATTTGGCGTATACGCTACAAGGGCGTAGGAGTTGACCGGAGTCACGCCATTCGTACTGCAATGCATGGTGCTTATCTTATCGCTTTTGGCGGTTTGGATACTCATCCGATCGTACTACAGATTCCAGAACTGGGGGAGGCTGGGGGACCGGCTGCGACGGGAGCTGTCTCAAGCCCCGTCTTCACCTCGGGCAGAACCCAGCGTGCCTCTTCAAAGCCCACATACTTGTAGATGCACAGGCTGCCTTCCTCCGTCTCCAGCACGTCGCCCACCTGCAGGGGATGCTCGGTCTCCCGCAAGGCGATCCAGGCCGCGTAAGGAGAGGGTGCCTCGACGGTTCCAGCCTGCTCGTAATCCTTGGGTTTCACCATCGTGACCCCGCTCGTATGAGGCGCCCATCGGAACTGCTGCCGCTGCGTCTCTTTCATCCGATGGATTCGATAGTTTGGCATCGTTCCACAATAGTATCGCTCAAAACATATTAAGCAATGAATGTTTCTGGCGCACGGCGTCCTCGTACCCCTGGGCGATCCACCTTCGTATGTTGTCCTTGTTCCAATAGATCGCGTCTTTCAGGGTGCCCAGGGGCTGCTTCGGGCCAAGCGTCGCCACCTGTACATCGGTGGGAACGGCAGGGACCTTGCCGGAGATTCGGCGGAGTCCTCCGAGGAACGTTCGCATGGCGATCGGGGCGGCCTGAAATACGTTGATGGCGATAATCTTATCGGCGCCCAGTCGAGGTCCGGCCCACAGCGGAAGGGCGCCCAGCAGCCCGCCATCAGTGAACACGCGTCCGTCGATTCGAGGCTGCGGGAGTAGTCCGAAGACGGCGCAGGAAGCGGCAAGATGCCTCCACTCCACCTCGGGGGCCAGCACGAGGCGCGGTTCGAGCCGGAGGAGATCCGTCACGACAACTCCGCAGGGGATGCGGGGAGAGAAACTACTGTGGATCTCACGTACCCATTCCTGGAAGGGCCCCGGGTCCATGACGCCATCGAGCGGCGATTTCGGAATTCGAAAGCGGTGTTGCGAACCTCTGTCAAGGCTCAGCCAGAAGTCGATCCAGCGGTCGGGACAACAGCCGCCCGCAATCGCCCATCCATTGAGGGAACCGATCGATGCGCCGGCTACGGCGTCGGGCTGGAAGAACTCCGACAGGGCTTTCCAGGCGCCAGCCTGATATGCCCCGAACATTCCGCCGGCGGACAGGACAAGGGCCCTCCTTCCGCTACTCATAAACGTACTGAAGGCCTCTCTTTTTATGGTATCAAGGGCGGCGCAAGAGTTCATCGCCGTGCTGCCGTTCTGGCACAATGATAGATTCGAATGCGATTTGATCCGGCCGATTACGGGGTAGAAGTGGAAGAGATCCTTGCGCTCGACGGCAGGGGGACCCGCCTGATGCCTCTGGCCAGGGGGCAGTGCTCGTCCCGAGAAGCCTGGGAGCGGTTGTCCTGCACGACACCCGAACGCCTCTTCCCGAAAGCCCGGGACGCAAAGGCTGCTTTCAGCGGACTTTGGCTCTACTTTTCCTGTCTGGAAGAAAGCCACCGGGTTTCACAAGACACCCCTTCCGCCAACGGCAGCTTCTGGCATGGCATCATGCACCGCCAGGAGCCGGACCCCGGAAACTCCGCGTACTGGTTCCGCCGTGTGGGACGGCACCCGATCTTCCCCGAACTGGCCCGCGCAGCCGCGATGCTGGCGGAGGCAGTGCCGGGCGCCGGCTTCCGTGTGCGCTCTGACTGGGATCCATTTGCATTCATTGACTTTTGCGAAATGGCGCGCCGGAAGCCGGGATCGGACGCCGAAAAACTCGCTCTTGAAATCCAGCGTGCAGAATGGCAGCTCTTGTTTCACTACTGCGCTTCCCCTGCCCCCACTGGCGGCTGATGTGAAAGGACGGAGAGACTACCTTTGAAACGACCGCTCGTGGTTCTGGCGGCGCTGGCGCTCGCCTTCGCCCTGGTGTGGCTGGCGGCCAGGCGCTCGGGCCCTCCCGAAGTCTCGTTCGCCCGGGTGACCCGCGGCAGAATTGAAAGCACGCTGATTACGAATGGCCGCGTGGAGCCCGTAGAGTGGACGGGCGTCCGCGCCGAAGGCTCCGGCGCCATTGAAACGCTGCACGTGCAGGAGGGCCAGTTTGTCCGCAAGGGCGATCCGCTCGTCACGCTCGAATCCTCGGCGGCGCGGGCTGAACTCGCCTCGGCGCAATCGAGGATCGCGAAAGCGCAGGCAGAACTTTCCGTTATCGAGCGAGGCGGAAGGGCCGCCGAGCAGACCGAGATTCTGCGAGCGCTCGATGCTGCACGCCTCGAGGAGGCGGCGGAACAAAAGGAACTCGAATCGCTGGAGCGCCTCCTCCAAAAGCAGGCAGTGACCGCCTACGAAGTCACGATTGCACGCCAAAAACTTGAGCAGACCCGCGCGGAGATTCGAGGGCTCGAACAGAAGAAAGCCGCCCTGACCGACCCCGCCGACCGCGCCGCTGCACAAGCCGCGATCAAGGACGCGGAAGCCGCTGCCAGCCTGGCGCGGCGGCAAATCGAGCAGAGCATCGTGCGCTCTCCCATGGACGGCGTCGTCTATCACCTGGAAGCCCGCCGGGGAGCCTACTTGCGCCCGGGTGACCTGGTTGCGAATGTGGGGCGGCTTGACGAACTGCGAGTCACGGTGCTGGTGGATGAGCCTGAGCTGGGGCGGGTCCAGCCGGGGATGCCTGTGACGATCACCTGGGATGCGCTGCCAGGGCGTAAGTGGACCGGGAGGATCGATCGCGTTCCTACGCAGGTCGTCGCCGTGGGTACCCGGCAGGTCGGAGAAGTGATCGCGATTATCGCGAATTCGGAGAAAGCCCTGATTCCGGGCACCAACGTCAACGCCGAAATCCAAAGCCGTGTCGTCGACAACGCCTTGAGCATTCCGAAGGAAGCGATTCGCAGGCGTGACGGCGAGGTGGGCGTCTACATGCTTAAGGCAGATGCCCTCGAATGGCGCCCGGTAGCGCTTGGCGTGTCGAGCATCACGCGGTCGCAGGTGGTGCGCGGCCTGTCGGAGGGCGACGCGGTCGCGCTGCCCAAGGACCGCGAGCTCCATCATGGCATGAAGGTCCGTCCGGTCTTTCCGTAAATCCTAGGCGTGCCGCAGTACGCGCCGGTGGGCGATGTAGTGATCCAGTGACAGCTCCCCCGCGCCCGTCAGTATCAGGCCAATGTTTGTAATCAGCAGCGTGAGGGCGTATTCAAAGCCGCCCGGCAGGAAGAATCCCTGCGAGATGTGAACCGTCGTGATTGCGACAAACATGACGAAGGCGAGCGGAATGGCGGCGATTCTTGCAAACAATCCCAAGAGCATGAACAGCCCCCCGAAGAATTCGGCAAAGCTTGCCAGCACCGCAGAAACCATCGGTACAGGCATGCCCATCTGTTCCATGCTCGAGGCCACGCCGGAGACACCGTAGATAAAAAGCTTCTGTCCGCCGTGCATCACGAAGACGATTCCTACCATGATGCGGATCAATGCGATTCCCCACCCGATGGTTCTCGGAGTCTCGAACAAGGTCATGTTGCTTCTCCTTTTCGTGCTGCTGCCTGGTTGCGACGCTTTTGCGCCGGGACGTGTTACGTCCGGCTGCGGTCGCGCAAGCGGTCCAGAATTTCGATGAGCTCCTGCACCTCCTTCTTGCTTAAGTTTGCAAACTGTCTTACAGTCAGATCCGCGACTGGCTGCTCGAGTTCTGCGAGCAACGCAAGCCCTTGCGGAGTAATGCGCGCGGTAATCACACGGCGATCCCTCTTCTCCCTTGTCCGGACCACCAGCGAACGGATTTCCAGCCTGTCCAGCAGGCGGGTGATGTCCGGGTCGCGAGTCACCATCCGGTTCGCGATTTCTCCGCAGGGCAGCCCCGCCTCGCCCGCGCCCCGCAAGATCCGTAGCACGTTGTACTGAGTAGGTGAGATCGAGAAAGGTTTTAATACGGCTGTCACCTCCTGGATTAACAGGTCTGCCGTACGCTGGAGGGCGACGAAGGCCTCCTGCTCGATCTGGTCAAACGGCTTTGTCTGCTTAATCTCAGCCTGGATCTTGCTCACAGCTACTCCCGATATCCGTTATAGGGGATCCTGATGTTTCACGGACGGGTCTCGCCATCCACCGCGGCCTTTCGGGTTGAAGCGCCTGTCCTTCTTCCGCGATTCCGCGGCGAGCGGAAGAACCGATGAACGCGCAGGCGTTGTGCGATATTGTATCGCTGATGACTAGAAGACAAGTGCTTGCGGCAATGGCAGCCGCGCCCGCTACCTCCGCCCAGATCGCTCCCGATATTATCAGACGGCATGACGAGCGGGTTGCGGGCTTCATCAAGAGGCAACAGGAGAACGGCTCGTTTCCCGACGCCTACGGCTTCTACCACGCGAGCACCGCCGCAAGCCTGATCGGGGCATTTACGGCTGCCTTGCTGCATCCGCAGTCGCGGTACCACAAGGATCGGGCAGTCTTTGAACGCCTTCAGCGCGCCTCCTCTTTTTTAACCAAATGCCAGAACCGCGACGGCAACATCGACCTGCTGATCACCAATTTCAACTCGCCGCCTGACACGGCTTTCGTGACGCATCCAGTAGCGGCGGCAGCCTGCCTGGCAAAGCGTCGGGCCGAGAACGACGTGCTGGCTCTCATCGAGCCCTTTCTCAGGAAGGCGGGCAGAGCTCTGACCGTAGGCGGCGTTCACACGCCGAATCACCGATGGGTGGTGTGCCAGGCGCTTGCCCAGCTCAACGAAATCTTCCCCAACCCGGCATTTATAAAGCGCATCGACCAGTGGCTTGCGGAAGGCATCGATATTGACGCCGACGGCCAGTACGACGAGCGGAGCACGACCGTGTACAATGCCGTCACGAACCGGGCGCTTGTCGTCATCGCCGCCAAGCTCAACCGTCCGGAACTGCTCGATCCGGTTCGCCGCAACCTGGATGCAATGCTTTACCTGCTTCATCCGGGATACGAGGTCGTAACGGAAATCTCGCACCGGCAGGACCGTTACCAGCGCGGGACGATGGGCCGCTACTGGTTTCCCCTGCAGTACCTGGCGATCAAGGACGGCAACGGCCGCTATGCCACGCTCGCCAGGCACTTCGAGGCGGAGTTTGCGTCTCTCGCGGAAGTTATGGAGTATCCGGAGCTGAACCGCCCTGCTCCTGCCGCGGCCCCAATTCCGGAGGATTACGAGAAGGTCTTTCCCACCCTCGGGATTGCTCGGATCCGCCGCGGTCCGGTCAGTGCTACGGTCATTCTGGAGGGCGACAGCCGTTTCCTGGCCCTGAGGCGCGGGCAAGCTGTGATTGAAGGCGTGCGCTTTGCCTCCGCCTTCTTTGGGAAGGGGCAATTTGTGCCGGAGAAAGGAGGCAAAGAAGGCAACCAGTACGTGATGACGCAATCGCTCGAAGGGCCCTATTTCCAGCCATTTGATCCTCCGCGCAAGATCGCCGCTGGTGAGTGGACCCGGACTCGCCCGCAGCGCCGCCAGTCCGAGATTTGCCGTCTTACACAATCCGTGGCCGTCAGGGAGACGAAAAAGGGGTTCCAGGTTCGCATCCGCGCTAGGGGCACCGATGGCGTCCCCGTCGCTGTCGAAATCGGACTGAGGGAGGGAGGACAGCTGGAAGGATGCCGTCCTGTGGATGGCGTAGCGGACGCGTGGATTCTCGCGGAAGGAAGTGCTGTCTACCGGTACGGATCGGACGTGATCCGTTTCGGCCCAGGCGCTGCTCCTCACACTTACACTCAGGTTCGCGGAGCTCTGCCCAAGCTTCCCGGCCCCTCCGTCTACCTGACCGGGTTCACTCCATTCGACCGGACGATCGATTTCGAGCTAGGCTGAATTTTGTGCCCCTGCAACTCGATCCGATCGAAGTACGTGTGCTTGGCTCGCTCCTTGAGAAGGCCGTGACGACGCCGGAGTATTATCCGTTAACGCTGAACGCGCTTGTGAACGCCTGCAATCAGAAGTCGAATCGCGACCCGGTTGTGTCGTATGACGAAGAGACGGTAGCGAGCGCGCTGGATCGCCTCCGGGAGAAGGGTTTGTCGTTCGAACTGACCGGGGGAGGGAATCGCGTGCCGAAGTACGGACATCGCATTACAGAGGTGATGAATCTGGGGCGCCGGGAGGAAGCTTTGCTGTGTGTCCTCATGCTCCGCGGGTCTCAGACGGCTGGCGAACTGCGCGAGCGAAGCGGGCGGATGCATGCCTTCAGCGACCTGGCAGAGGTCGAATCTGTGTTGCGGCGTCTCATCGAGCGCGAGCTTGTGGTGCTCCTGCCCCGTCAGCCTGGATACAAGGAACCTCGATACGCACACCTCCTCTCCGGTCCGGTAGAAGCTGCCGCAGCGCCGTCGGAAACCGCGGTTGTGAGCCGCCAGGACCGGATCGGAGCGCTCGAAGCGGAGGTTGCCCAGTTGCGGCAGGCAGTAGAGAGCCTCCAGCAGCAGTTCGCCGACTTCCGCAAGCAGTTCGACTAAATCACGCATGCCTGAGTTAGCCCCTTGGCAATGGCTGCTTGGAGCGGCCTGCACGTTTTTCGTCGGCGTCGCAAAGACGGGAGTTCCCGGCCTCGGAATTCTGGCGATTCCGTTGATGGTCCTCACTGTCGGGGATGCGCGTCAATCGGCGGGCTGGCTGCTGCCACTCCTATGTGTGGCGGACGTCTTTGCCGTTGTCTACTGGCGCCGGCACGCCGCGTCAGGGCGCCTGTTCTCGCTTGCGCCGTGGGTTCTTGCGGGAATGGCCTGCGGGGCTGCTGCCCTCTCTTTGAGCGAACGCTACTTGCGTTGGCTTGTCGGCGCGATTGTACTCGTAATGCTCGCCCTCTACCTGAAGCGGCGGTTTGCCCCGGAGAAACAATTGCCTCCGGCCCGGTCGGCGCCGTACGGCATCACTGCGGGATTTGCAACAACGGTTGCCAACGCGGCAGGTCCCGTGATGAATCTCTACCTGCTAAGCAAGCGGCTGCCCAAGGAGGAATTCATCGCTACCGGCGCCTGGTTCTTTTTCACAATCAATCTGACAAAGGTGCCGATTTACGTCTGGCACGGGCTGATCACGGCGAAGTCGCTGACATTTAATTTCGTGATGCTTCCCGCGGTGCTTGCTGGTGCAGTCGCCGGCCGGTGGTTAGTCGAGCGCATCCCGCAGAAACTCTTCGAGGCGCTCGTGGTACTGCTGACCGCCGTGTCGACCGTTCTGCTTTTCTTCTAGTAGACGAAGCTCCCGGGGACAAGCGGCTTCTGGCGGATCTCCATGCAGCCGCGTCCTGTCGGCAGCATTTTGCCCGGGTTCAGGCGGCAGTCCGGATCGAAGAGGCGTTTGAGGCGGGCGATCATTTCCAGCGAGTCGTCCGAGAAGAGATCCGACATCAGTTCCATCTTCTCCATGCCGACGCCGTGCTCGCCCGTAATCGAGCCCCCAACGGAGACGCAGAAGCGGAGGATATCCTCCCCGGCGCGCTGCGCCTTCTCGAGGTCCCCCGGTTTTCGCGCGTCGAACAGGATAATCGGATGCATGTTGCCGTCTCCGGCATGGAAGATGTTGCTGATCGTCAGTCCGTAGCGCTCGGAGACTTCCTGGATATAGCGGAGCGTGGGTGCGATCTGGGTGCGCGGTACAACGCCATCCTGCACGTAGTAGAAGGGGCTTACCCGTCCGACCGCTCCGAAGGCATTCTTGCGGCCCTTCCACAGCAGATCGCGTTCCTCTGCCGACTTGGCCACGCGAAATTCGCGTGCGCGGCAGGCGGTACAGGCGGCGCGAATCTGTTCCACCTGTTCTTCGACCGCTTCGCGCAGTCCTTCGAGCTCGATCAGCAGAACGGCCGCGGCGTCCATCGGGTAGCCCGCCTGTGTTGCTTCTTCGACCATCCCGAGCATGACGCCATCGAGCATCTCAACAGCGACGGGCGTGATGCCCTGGGCGGTGATCTCGGCCACCGTTGCGCCGGCGTCTTCCGCAGAGTCGTAGATTGCCAGAATCGTCTTGACGACCTCTGGCTGGCGCATCAGCCGCACAATGATCTTCGTTACCAGCGCCATCGTGCCCTCGGATCCGGTCAGTAGCCCGGTGAGATCATATCCGGGACAGTCGGGTCCCTTGCCTCCGGTTGTGATCACGGATCCATCAGGCAGCACCGCTTCAAGTCCCATCACGTGATTCGTGGTCACGCCATAAGCGAGCGTGTGCGGCCCGCCGGCATTCTCAGCGACATTGCCTCCGATCGTGCAGGCACGCTGGCTGGACGGATCCGGCGCGTAGAAATACTTCTGGGCTTGGACCGCGAGTGAGATATCCAGATTCACTACTCCTGGCTCGACCACGGCGCGCTCGTTTTCGAGGTCGATTTCGAGAATCCGGTTCATCCGCGAGAAGCTGATCATTAACCCGCCCGCTCTCGGGATGGCTCCGCCGCTCAAGCCGGTTCCCGCGCCCCGGCCAACAAAGGGCAGGTTGTATTCGTTGGCGATTTTGACGATCGCCACAACGTCCTCGGTCGACCTCGGGAAGACCACCATATCCGGGCGATGCTTGTCCACACTGCCGTCGTATTCGTAGAGAACCAGGTCTTCCGGGCGGTCTAAGTACCCGCGGTTGCCGAGTAGCTCGATGAGCTTGCTCTTTGCGGCCTCTGGAATCATAGGAGCGCCTTGATGCTCGATATCACCTTTGGATCCAGCCAGTAAACAGGACCGATATACTTTTGCCGCACCTTGCCGCTGGAATCGATGACGTACGTTTCCGGGTACTTAAAGGTACCGTACTCGGCGCTGATGTTCGCCTCCGGGTCCCTCGCGGTTTCAAATACGATGCCGGTCCGCTCCATGAAGCGTTTGTACGCCTGTTCGTTTTTGTCCTGGCTGATGCCAAGTACAACAACTCCGGAGTCTGCCATCTGCCGCTGAAACTCGTTCAACGAGGGGATTTCGTCAATGCAGGGTGGGCACCAGGTCGCCCAGAAGTTCAGAACAAGGAGCTTGCCCCCAAAATCCGACCGGGTAATCGTCTTCCCTTTATCCGTGGTAATCCGGAAATTCGGGGCTGTGTCCCCGACGACGACGTTCCTTTCGCGGATTCCGTCGTAGATCACGAAGACGAGTGCGGCGGAGCAGATTCCGATCAGAGCCAGAAGCAAGCGCTCCGTTTTGTTGTTCGGCATGGGCTTTCCCCTATAAT
>JADGHK010000036.1 GCA_019686145.1 Bryobacteraceae bacterium
GGGATGGGGAACGGTCGCCACGGAGATAGTTCGGATTTTGCTGCGCCGCGCTGTCTCCAACCAGAACACTTAATGCATCCGAACTATCATCGATCGACTTGCCCCACGTATATGCGGCAATCATTAAGAACTCATTCCCGATGCGCCTCTGCGCTTCAAATTGGAAGGAATGATAGTTGGAGTTTGCAGAGCTATCGACGAGATTGGTTTCGTTGAAGCGGCGATCAATTCGGTTGCTGAATCGGGCGGCGTTCCCGCTCATTGCGGCCAGACCGGCCCGAAAGTCATTCAAACGGGCCGTCTCGTCCGCCAGGCTGGTTGCCGGCGTCAGGCGAGGATCGACCGGGAGATTAATCGAGCGTGTCCGCTGCAGGTAGTTACCCTTGGTACCTACGTAGCTTGCCTTGAGCACAATTCCCATCAAGTCCCGTTGTATACCGAAATTCCACTGATGAACTTGGGGGTTGCGGAGCCCCATGTCGATCGCAGGGCTGATATTGCCGAAATTGAGCTGGGTGGGGCTGAATTGACCGATGGCAGCCTGCCCCTGCGCCTGGAGGTCCGACGTTCCAGCAAGGATTCGTTCCAAGCTGTTGTTGCCCTCGAAGGTGGATGTACCGGAAGCAGAGACCGTCGGCATCAGCGGGGGAAGGAATCGCTGATTGGTGATCGGGTTCAGGAAGATGAAGTCGTAGGAGATGCCGTATCCTCCTCGAATTACTGTCTTCTGATCCCCGAAGGGAGTCCAGGCGAAGCCCAATCGCGGCGCCCAGTTCACATTGGTCCCGAAAGAGGCGCCGCCCAATTGGAAGCATCCCCATCGTCCGGTTCCGCCGCCACCAACTGGATCCTTGCAATCGAAGTTCAGGTTGGAGAGGAGGCCATTCTTCTCAGTCGGTCCCTGCGCCCGCTCAACACGCACACCGAGATTCAGAGTCAGGCCGCGGGAAACCTTCCAGTCATCCTGGATGAAGGCGAACTGGTTGTGAACCCGGTTTGCGCGAACGGAGTTCCCGAAACGCTGTTGATAGAGGGTCGGGCGGCCCTGAGCGAAATCATCCCAACTAGCGAAGGTCAAGACCGGACGGACTAGGGCATCAAAGAAGCTGTCTGCCTGCAAGTAGTAATACTCAAAGCCCATCTTCAGGTTGTGCGCACCCCTCGTCCACGAGAAATTGTTCGTGAACTGGTACGTGTTCTGGGAACGCCCCTGAGGCAGTCCCTCCCAAGGCCCGAAAGCATCAAGGGAACCGTCTGCAAAGAGAATACGAGGCCCGAGGACATTCCCCTGGATAGGAAATGCGGGCTCGCTACGGCCAAAGCCGAACCGAAACTCATTCACCATCGTCGGCGAAAAGGTGTGGGTTTCCGCCAACGTCGCCTGACGGGGGAAGTTCGTTGAACCAGCGCCAAACCCGGCAAGGTTGGTGCCAATGAAGGTGTTCCCTTCGGACTCCTGAGTGGAACGGTACTGAGAATAGCGCGCCCAGAGTGTGTCGTTAGAAGACAAATTGTAGTCGCCCCTCACAGAGAACTGATAGGTGTCCGCTGTCGATGGAGCACTCTGGGTCACTTGGCCGACACCACCTGAAATCGTTTCCGCAGCCGGCAGGTTGTACATGTCTAGAATTGCCTTAGAGGCCGGGTTGGTCACCTGAGCGATCATGTCGGCGGTCGGTACGTTCGCGATCCGCGGGGCGCTCGCACCTCGCGCCTTCAGTCCTTCGTAAGTAACCAACCAGAAGGCACGATTGCGCCCATCGTAGAGGTTCGGCAGATAGACCGGTCCGCCAAGCACAAATCCCCAGTTGTTCTGGCGGACGACGTTCGGCTTACCGCTAGTGTCAAAGAACGGGCGGGCGTTCAACTTGTCGTTCTGGAAATAGTTAAAGAAGTCTCCCCGGAGCTGGTTGGTGCCGCTCTTCGTAATGTAGAGCACCTGGGCGCTCGAGTTGCGGCCGTATTCCGCACTGAAGTTGTTCGTGATTACCTTTACTTCGCGGATCGCATTGAAGTTCAGAGGTCCCAACGGACCACCTGTGCCGGTAACGGAAACGTCTGTGGCTGTGATTCCATCGACGGTGATATTGTTTCCACGTCCACGGCCCCCGTTCGAGTTGAAGCTGCCGCTGCCCAGGAAGGGGTTGTTCGATGATACGGGAGCAACGCCAGGTGCAGTGAGGGCAAAAAGGTCCGGGTTCCGATTGACGGGGAGATCGACAACATTGGTACCTTCAATCGACCGTTGAATCTGGGCATTTTCCGTGTCGATGAGACTGACGGCATCGGTGACATTAACCACTTCCGTCACCTGGCCGACCTCAAGAGTCAGCCGGACGCTCGCAATTTCTCCCGTCAGGACGTCGGCCTGCGTAATGCCCGTCCTGAATCCTGACGCCTCCACCCGTATTTCGTACTTGCCAATCTTGAGCAGAGCAAAGGCGAACCTGCCTTCCGGGTCAGTGGTTTGTTCTCGAACTTCGCCCGTTTCCACGCTCTTCAAGGAGACTTTGGCGTTCCCTACACTGGCGCCCGATGAATCAACAACCACTCCTCTCACTTCGCCGGTAATCTGCCCGAAGGCCGCGATTCCCAGACTCAACAAACCTAATACGAGAAGCACGCTGGTGACGAGCTTACGAAGGTGCATTTGTGTTGCTCCCATAACTCAAATAAGGCCCTATGACGTGTTGCGCCTCGACCTGTTCGCTGCCGTGAACGGCTGGAAGATCGAGTGTCGGCGTTGCAATCCGATTGCCAACGCAAGTTATTGATTCGACGCCTGCCACACCCGTACAAAATACTGTTTTAGGTATTGCTGCTGCAAAATAGTTACAGATTTTAAGAACCGATGCAAGCGTTTACATAACGGAAAAAAGCTTAATCCCTGAAGCGTTTTTATCGTTCTGTAAGCTCGCCTCTATTTGTTCGAAATGAACTGGCCGTAAACTCTCTGGTAAGAAGCGGCTCCTGCCGTCTTCCAGGAGGTCTCATGAATCGAATTCTTAGAGTCCTGAGAGCGGCTGCCGTAAACTGCCTGATCACGCTCTCAGCCCTGGGCCAATTCGAGACAGCCACGGTTCTTGGCACGATCCGGGATTCCTCAAACGCGGTGATCTCCGGAGCCGACATCACGCTCGAAAACACGCAAACTGGCATCCGGATGCGAACGACAACAGATGAAAACGGCAACTACGAGTTATTTAACGTACGCATCGGACGCTATAAAGTGATCGCGGAAAAGGAGGGCTTTCGAACAGCGATCGCTGATGAGTTCACCGTGGTTGTGAACGCGCGGCAAAGAGTCGACCTCACCCTCCAGGTCGGAACCACATCGGAGACAATCGTGGTCACCGACGCGGCGCTGAGCCTGGAGGCGGACAGCAGCGACCGCGGCACGATTGTCCGGTCCGAGCAGATTGTCAACCTGCCGCTAAACGGTCGAGCTTATGCCGATCTGGCGCTCCTCTCGCCCGGTGTTCGCGCCTCCGTGCTTTCTTTCCCGACCGTCGTGGCAACCCCGCGCGACGCGTCCTTCAACGTCAACGGACTCCGCAGTTCCCTCAACAACTTCGTAGTCGACGGCGTTGACAACAACTCCTACGGCACCTCGAATCAGGGTTTCTCTAACCAGGTGGTCCAGCTTTCACCCGACGCTGTGCAGGAGTTCAAGGTGCAGACCAATAATTACTCGGCGGAGTTTGGACGCGCCGCCGGAGCCGTCATCAACGCCTCCATCAAGTCCGGAACGAATGAATTCCACGGAGCGGCGTGGGAGTTTCTGCGCAACACACAGTTGAATGCAGTTGGCTTCTTCAAGCCCCGGGAGAACCGTAAACCGACGCTCAACCAAAACCAGTTCGGCGCTGTCTTTGGCGGCCCCATCAAGAGAGAGCGCATGTTCTTCTTCATGGACTATGAGGGTTTCCGCCGAGTGGCGCGTCAGCTACAGCTTGGAACGCTACCGACGATGGAAGCCCGACAGGGAATCTTCCGTGTGCCGGATGCCTCGGGCAACCTGGTGCCGCTGCCGATCCGGAATCCGCTTACCGGCCGAATATACGCAGACGGCATCGTGCCGCGGTCGGATATGACTGCATTTGCTCGTGGCGTGCTCGATTTGCTGCCCGCTCCCAATCGGGCCGGCACCGGACGGGACTTTGCAAACAATTTTGAGGCACTGCCGGCTGTCCGGACGCAGAGCGACAAGGGAGACATCCGTTACGACCACTACATCAGCTCTAAGCTTACAGCGTTTGTCCGCTATAGCCACCGGCTCCAAAACACTGTGGAAGAATCTTTGATCCCAGCGGAACAGGCGGGTGGCAACGGCAATGGATTCGTCCGCGTACTGAACCAGCAGGTCGCGACCGGCGCTACATATACGATCAACCCGACGTCCCTTTTCGAATTCCGAATCGGCATCAGCCGGACGGAGGGCGGTAAGACGCCCCTGACAACCGGATTACCCAGCGTCTCGGAACTGTTCGGCATCACCGGACTGCCGGACGATCCCCGCGTGGGCGGCGGTATTTACGCGCAAAGCGTCTCCGGATTCACGCAGTTCGGCCAACAGTCGAGCAATCCCCAATTCCAGAATCCATTGGTCATCAACCCGAAGGTCAACTACACGAAAATTCTCGGCCGTCACAGTCTGAAAACAGGCTACGAATACCAGGCGATTCACACAGAAATCGACGACTTTCATCCGAAATACGGGTCAGACGGCTACGGCAGCCGGTTCACCTCCTACACGCCGCCCAACGGCAGCAACCCTTACCCGACCAGTCCGTATTACAACCTCGCTGACTTCATGTTCGGCCTCAGGGATCGATACCAGCTTGTAAACAACGTGATTATCGGCCTGAGGCAGCGGATGCACTTCGCATATGTCCAGGACGATTGGAAAGTGACTGACAAGCTCACGCTCAATCTCGGCCTGCGCTATGAGTTCGCAACGCCTCAGTGGGAGAGGAACAACATTCTGAGCAACTTCGACCCGGCGACCGTGTCATTGATTCAGGCGTCGGATGGCTCGATCTACAACCGGGCGCTGGTCGAACCCGACCGGAACAACTTTGCGCCGCGCTTTGGAGCCGCCTACAAGATCTCGTCAAAGTGGGTCGTTCGCGGGGGCGTCGGCATCAGCTACATCCACTTCAATCGTCTCGGCGGAGAGAACCTACTGAGCTTCAACCTTCCGGGCATCATTAGCCCGCAAGTCACCGGGCAGAATCCCGCGCAGGGGCCCTGTGCCGTTGGCCAGGCTCCCGTTACGTGTTTCCGCCCCACCCAGGACGGCTATCCGGACGGCTTCTTAAATCCGCAGAATGTCGACACCGCTGGCGTTCGTACAAACCACATCCCACGGGACACCAGGACGGGTTACACCACAAGCTGGCACTTCACCATCCAGCGTGAACTGGCGAGCAACCTGCTGCTCGACATCGCCTACGTCGGCAACCGCAGTGACAACCTTGTGATCTTGGGCGACATCAACTACGCCCGCCCCAATAATCCGAATGAGAACCTCTCTTTAGCCCAACGGCGCCGGTACAGCAATTTCGGCTACATCCAGTCGGCATTCCCGGGAGGATTTGCCAACTACAACTCGCTCCAGGTCAAGCTGGAGCGCCGTTTCTCGTCCGGCTTATACCTTCTCAATTCGTTCACGTGGTCCAAGGCCATTGACAACGGCTCCGGCCACCTGGAAGTGTTTGGCGGAGACTCATCCCGAGTCAATGTCCAAAATCTTGACAGCGAAAAGGGACTATCCGGCTACGACCAGCCATTTAACAACACGACGACGATCGTCTACGAAATACCCATCGGCAAGGGACGGCGCTGGTCCCTGTCCGGTCTGGCGAATCTGATTCTCGGAGGATGGCGCGTTTCGGCCATTAATAATATGTGGAGCGGTCTGCCGGTCAACCTTCGATACGATCCAGTCGCCCGCCAGCAGGTGGCGAGTGACGTCGCCTACCGTCCGAACGTTGTGGGTGACATCTACACGCCCGAAGACCAGCGGGAGTGGTTCAACTACCTCAATCCCAGCGGGGTGCAAGTTGTACCCGCGAGCGAGAGCAACCCGTTCGGGAACGCCGGGCGCAACATCGCCCGCAGTCCGTCCATTTTCTATACCGATCTCGGATTGCACAAGGACTTTCCGCTGTTTGCCGAGCGCTATAGACTGGAATTTCGGAGTGAATTCTTCAATCTATTTAACCGCACCAACTTCCTTTGGCCGGAAGGCAATCGCAGTTCCGGATCGTACGGGCAAATCACCAACACCCTCAATCCGCGGCAGGTCCAGTTCGCGATGAAGCTTGTATTCTAACGGCCACCGCTAGTCGATCAAAGGCAGGCGCACAGCCTGCCTTTTTTCTTTATGAGCCTGCCGAATCAGATCCCGGCCGCAATCGTTACCGCACCAGGTCCCGGATCGAGATGGCCACGAGCGCAAGAGTCAGACCGATGATGAGAGCCACCGAAATCCAGGTGATGACGTTGTAGCCTCGAGAATTTACCCACTCCTTCATCAGGTTTTTCTTATTAACGAGCAGCACCATAAAGATCAGAACGACCGGCAGCAGCACTCCGTTAATTACCTGAGACAGGAGGATCATCTGAATGAGGGGAAACTCCGGAAGCAGTACTACGCCGGCGCCGAGCACAATGAGCAGCGTAAACAGCCAGTAGAAGATGGGCGCTTCGCGGAATTGTCTGTTTACACCGCTTTCGAAGCCCAGCCCTTCGCAAACCGTGTAAGCAGTGGAGAGAGGCAGGATGGTAGCGGCGAAAATCGACGCATTGAAGAGCCCGGCGGCAAACAGCAGGAAGGCGTACTCGCCAAATGGCTTCAGGGCAAGAGCGGCGTCGGCTGCATTCTCAATATCACGCGGCGCCACGGTGCCGATGGCGCCCGCACACGCAACGATGATGAAAAATGCAATAACGCTCATCACAATGCAGCCCACGATCACTTCAATCCTTGACTCCACGTACTCCTTCGCTGTGACGCCCTTCTCAACGACGGCAGCCTGCAGATAGAACTGCATCCAGGGCGCGACGGACGTACCGACCATGGCGATGAGCATCGTGATGTAGTCCGGATCGAACAGCAGTACCGGTCGAACGCTGTAAATGGCTGCCTCTTTCCAATCCGGCTTAACCAGGAACCCGGAGATGACGTAGCAGACGTAAAGGGAAGTGGCGAAGAGAAAAACCTTTTCCACACGCTCATACGTACCCTTCACAATCAGAAGCCAGACCGCGACGGCCGCGAGCGGGACCGAGATGTAACGGCTGATGTGGAACAGTTCGAGGGAACTGGCGATCCCGGCGAAGTTCGCCATCACGTTCGTGAAGTTCGCCACCAGGAGCGCAGTCATCATGAAGAAGGTTGTGCGCAGGCCGAATTCTTCGCGAATCAGATCGGAGAGCCCCTTACCGGTCACGGCACCCATGCGGGAGCACATTTCCTGCGTGACAATCAGCAGAAGAGTGATCGGCAGCAGGGTCCATAGGGGAAGATAGCCCCAGCGGGCGCCGGCCTGAGAATAGGTGAAAATTCCGCCGGCATCGTTATCGACGACTGCGGTAATAAAACCTGGACCGATGACCGAGAAGAAGACCGTAATGTGATAGCGGGCCCGTTTCAGCATCAAGCTCTACTTCTGCCTCAGCACGGAGATGATGTCGTCAGCCGTGATGACTCCCGCCAGTTTGCCGTCCTCATCTACGACCGGTAGGGTCAACAGGTTGTACTTGTCGAACAGCTCGGTAATTCGATCGCGCCGCTCGGTGACAGGTACTTGAATGAGGTTCTCGTTAACCAGTTCCTTGAGCAACTGATCCGGCGCTGCAAGAAACAGACGGGCCACCGGTATAACCCCGACGAGCCGTTCGTCCGCATCGACCAGAAGCAGTACGTTCAGGCTGTCGACCAGTTCCTCGTTGCCGCGGATCCCCTCGATGGCGTCCGCCACCCGCGCGTTCTCGTGGAGGGCGACGTATTCGGTGTTCATCATGCCGCCGGCGCTGTCTTCTCGAAACTCGAGGAGCTCGCGGACTTCCGCCTTCGGCTCCGTCTCCATCTCCTCCAGAATCTCCTGCGAGGTCTCCTCTTCCAGTTCCGCGAGGACGTCCGCAGCCTCGTCGGGGGCCATCTCCTCGATGATCTCGGCCGCCTTGTCCGTATCGAGCGACTCAATAATGCTGGCCTGGATGCCGCGATCCATCTCCGACAGCGCCTCCGCGGCAACTTCGCTGTTGATCGCGCTGAAGATCGCCTCGCGGTCCTCCGGACTCAGCTCCTCCACTATGTCCGCCAGGTCCGCCGGGTGCATCTTTTCGAGCAACTGGTTCGAGATGTTCAAGCGGAGGCGGCGCTGGGGATCCGGTTCGAGAATGTTGCAGAACTCCCAGCGGATCGAGTTCGGCGGAATGCAGTCCTGGAGTCGCCGGATCCAGCGCGGAGGAATCACCCCTTGCAGTAGGCGGCGGAAGACGCTCCGCAGGCCGATATCGACTTCAAGAACCGTCAGGATGTCGGAATCGCGTTCACGCCGCAGCTCGAAGGTGACATCCGTCACGCGGACAACCTTCCGCCCGTGGACGTCGATGATCTGCTGATCGACGAGGTCGCGGACCACGCGCAACATGTACTCGTCGGAATGGTAGGGAGTCAGGAGCTCGTCCTTGAGGTAGATCCCATCCAGCGAGATGGTCTTAACCTGATCGTAGCGGACGGTGAACCAGGCATATCCGGCTCCGATGAGAAACCTGTCAACCCGAAAAGGATCAATGAGAGGGACGATTGCAGCGTCCTTTACGCGTCCGATGACGCGGTGCTTCAGGTCGTAGACCTTGAGCCCCTGTAGCTCCGTGAGATAAAGGAGGCTGTCCGCCATCGGTTCGTCCATCCATACAGGTACGCCTGACGCGCAGCCCTGGGGGAAAGGAAGGCAAGGGAGAGGCAGCGCGCTTTGACACGGCTTTCCTCTCCACTATGATGCATCGCGATTATCTCGCGCAAGCGTAGTATTTGAAGCAGGTTATGACAGCTTGGCCTTCAGCAGCTGATTGACGGCGGCAGGGTTTGCCTGCCCCCGGGAGGCTTTCATAACCTGCCCCACCAGGAATCCGAGGACCGCCGTTTTCCCGCCCCGATACTGCTCCACCTGCTTCGGATTGGCAGCGATGACCTCGTCAACAATCTTCTCCAGAGCTGCAGTGTCGCTGATCTGCTTCAGCCCTTCCCGCTCCATGATCGTCCTCGGACTGTCGCCCGAAGAGAACATCTTGGGGAAGATTTCCTTTGCCAGCTTGCCGGAGATTTCGCCAGAGACAATGAGATTGACAAGCTCCGCCATCTGCTCGGGCGAAACCGGGGACTCGGTGATTTCCTTGCCTTCCGCTTTCAGCGCGCCCAGCAGGTCCCCCATGACCCAGTTCGCGGCAGCCTTCGGATCCTTGGAAGCCTTCGCTGTCTTCTCGTAGAACTCGGCCAGAGGCCGGGTGAGCGTGAGTACCTGCGCATCGTACTCGCGCAGGCCATACTGCTCCACGAAGCGTGCGCGCAGGGCGGACGGAAGCTCGGGCATCGACGCCCGGATCCTCTCCTTCCACGCTTCGCTGACCCGCAGCGGCACCAGGTCGGGTTCAGGGAAGTAGCGATAATCGTGGGCTTCTTCCTTGCTGCGCATCCCTACCGTTTCGCCGGTATCGGGGTTGTACAGGCGCGTCTCCTGCACGACCCGCCCGCCGCTTTCAATCAGGGCGACCTGCCGGGAGATCTCGTAGTCCAGAGCCTGTTTTAAGAAGCGGAAGGAGTTCAGATTCTTGACCTCCGTCTTTGTCCCGAACCGCGATGCGCCCTTCAGCCGCACGCTGACGTTCGCGTCGCAACGGAGGTGTCCCTTCTCCATGTCGCAGGTCGAAACTTCCACGAACTGCAATACCTGCTTCAGCTCGGTCAGATAGGCGTAGGCCTCCTCCGAGCTGCGAATGTCCGGTTCGCTGACGATCTCAATCAGCGGCGTGCCGGACCGGTTGAGATCGACGTAGGTGTAGCGGTCCGAATCCCGGAATCCCTCGTGCTGGCTCTTGCCGGCGTCGTCTTCCATGTGTACCCGAGTGATTCCGATGCGCTTCTTGACCCCGTCGACGGAGATATCCACGTAGCCGTGCTCGGCAAGCGGCTTGTCGTACTGCGAAATCTGGTAGCCCTTCGGGAGATCCGGGTAGAAGTAGTTCTTGCGTGCGAAGATCGATGTCTCGCGAATCTGGCAGTTGAGCGCCAGCGCCGCCTGGATCGCCATCTCCACCGCCCGGCGGTTCAGCACCGGCAGGGCGCCGGGGAGTCCCAGGCAGGTCGGGCAGACGTTGGTATTCGGCGGCGCCCCGAAGCTCGTCGGGCACCCGCAGAAGATCTTCGTTCGTGTCGCAAGCTGGACGTGTACCTCCAGCCCAATCACCGGCTCATACTTCGCAAGCAATTCCGGCGGCGCAAGCGACAATGTGCTTGAGGACATTTCTTTATTATAAGAAGCGCCGGTCCGCCTCCTGGACTGATTACACTGAAAGCCTGGGAAGCAATGAAGGAAACGAAGCGTATCACAGTAATCGGCGCCGGCAACATCGGTGCAGCCCTGATCGGAGGGATGCTCCAGGCGGGCGTCACGGACGCGGAGCATCTGACCGCCACGGTCCGCTCCGGGGAACGGGCGGCGGAACTGTCGAGACGCTTCGGGATCCGCGTCAGCGCCGGCGGCAACTGCGAGCACGTCGCCGCAGCGGACGTCGTCATTCTTGCCGTCAAGCCATCGACGCTTCCGAAAGTGCTGATGGAGATTCGCGACGTCCTGCGCGAGGATCAGATCCTGATTTCTCTCGCGGCTGCCGTGCCGATTGAGCTCATCGAGAAACTGGCGCGGAAACAGATGCCAATCTTCCGCGCGATGCCCAATATCCCCGTCATCGTCAATGAGGGCGCGACCGCTATCTCTGTCAATTCGGCGGGAACGGAGGAGCAGCGGGCGTTTGTGCAGCGGATTTTTACGGCAGTCGGACACGCCTGCTTTGTCGAGGAGGAACAGATGCACGCCGTAACGGCCCTCTCCGGCAGCGGCCCCGCATACGTCTATATGATGATCGAGGCCTTGATTGAGGGCGGTCTGAAGATGGGCCTCTCTCGTGAGATTGCCACCCGGCTCACGGAACAGACGGTTCTCGGCGCAGCGAAACTGGTTCGCGAAACCGGACTCCACCCTGCCATCCTGAAGGATCAGGTGATCACGCCAGGAGGCACCACAATCTCCGCCATCCACGAACTCGAGAAGCACGGACTACGGTCCATGCTCATTTCCGCGATTGAAACCGCCAGCAACCACTCGCGAGATCGAATGCAATCGTTATTCGGCAGGTTCGACGAGGAATAAGGAAGCTTCGGACCGCAATCAGGCTGAATTCGTATCCCGGCGTACTGTTTTCAGCTCCTCGCGGATCAAACGAGTAGGAGGTGACCATGCTTCAGATCCGTGAGGGCCAATGCGGGCTGTGTATGCACTTCGGAGAATCGCACCAGCCGGACACGAAGCTGATCCAGATTCGACAGACCCATCAGGCGCCGGAAGACCTGCTCGACGACTGCGGCCATCCGCGGCACGCTTCCCTGCATCTGCGCGTAACGCCGATCAGCGGCTGCGATGGTTTCGAACCTGCCAGGATTCAGTAAATCCGGACTGCGCTACCAGCTCACAGAGAGGTGAAAACGGAAGTTCCGCCCCTCATTCAATGTGTTCGTTATAGCCCCAAAATTGGGGTCGGCCATGTTGAATCCGGGCTCGGCAAACTGCGGCGTATTCAGGAAGTTGATCGATTCAATCCTGAATACGAGCCGCGCCTCACGGGGCAACGTGAAGGATCTCGACAAAGACGCATTCACGTTGTAGATGCCTCCCCGGCGGAAAGTATAGCGCCCGAGATTGCCCGCGCGTTCGCCGGGGCGCAGATAGGCGAAAGCGGAGCGCGGCAGGCGCTCCCTGGACGTGTCCGGATCGCCGATCGTTCGGCCAAGAATCGACGGGTCGATGAGGTTCGGACGATCGCCGGAGATTCCATCCACGTTGCCATAACCCGGCGAGTCCGACCCGGTCCCGACGGTGAACGGCGTGCCGGACTTCAACAGAACAACGCCGGATAGAGTCCATCCGGAAAATGCACGCCGCAG
>JADGHK010000037.1 GCA_019686145.1 Bryobacteraceae bacterium
GCTGTAGCCGATGCCGTTCAGCAGTGCAGCCAGCTCGCCATCGAGCGATTCGAGAATTGCTCCCGCCGCCCATGCAGGACAGGCGAGAATGACGTGCGAAGCCTCCATCCAATCGTTTCCGATACGGACGCGGTAAGAGCCAGCCCTCGTTCGCTCGACCGCCTCTGCTTCGCCCTGAACAAACTGCACGCGCTGTTCGAGCCGGCGGATCAAGGCTTGAATCAGGTCGCCGAGCCCTCCTTTCAGCGTCCGGAAGAGAGGCCCGCCCGCCGGCTGAGAGCCCCGCTTCCGCCGGCTCTTCAACACACCGCGCGTCAGGCTGCCGTACTCTGCTTCGAGCTCGGCAAAGCGCGTCAGCACGCTGACGACGCTCAACTCGTCCGGAGAGCCCCCGTAAACGCCGGAAAGAAGGGGCTCCGCCAGGTAATCGACTGTTTCCTGCCCGTAGTGGTCCGCTACAAACTCTGCGACCGAGCGGTCCCGAATCGAATAACCTGGCCTACGGAAGAACTCCAGTCCCATCCGGATCTTCGTCGGCCAGCCCAGCAAAGGTGTGGAGATCATAGGGAGGATCCGCGTGGGCACCATCATCATCAAGCCGTCTGGCAGCGGTATTAACCGTCCCTTCTTCCAGACGTAGGTGACGCGGAGGTGATCGTTGGAGCCGATCACCTGGTCGGATAAGTCGAGTTCGCGAATCAGTTCGAGCGCGGCAGGCTTGCTGGAAAGGAAGCTGTCCGGGCCGCCTTCAATCACGCAGCCCTGAACTACCTCCGTTTGAATCACACCGCCCAGGCGGGGACGGCGTTCTATGACGGTCGCCGGAATTCCGGCCTTCTGCAGATACCACGCTGCTGAAAGGCCGGAGATTCCGCCGCCAACAATGACAACCGGTTTCACCCTATGGTTTGAACTCCCGAACAAACTGGACCACGGCCTTCACATGATCGACAGGCGTTTCAGGAAGGATGCCGTGGCCAAGATTGAAAATATGGCCCGGCCGGGTTCCAGTCCGCTTCAGTAGCTCGTGGACGCGCATTTTTAGCTCGGGGAGCGGCGCAAAGAGGACGGCGGGATCAAGATTTCCCTGAATCGCCGACCGGTAGCTGATATCCATCCAGGCTTGATCGATGTTAATTCGCCAGTCAACTCCCAAAACATCGCCACCCGCTGCATGCAATTCCTTGAAAAAGCCAGCGGCGCCCGTACCGAAATGGATCACCGGGACTCCACTAGACCGGATACGCTCAATCAAGGCTCTGGAATACGGCGCCACGTACCGAACGTAATCGTCGGGACCAAGCGCTCCAACCCAACTATCGAAGACCTGAATCGCGCGCGCGCCGGCGGCCACCTGAAGCAGCGCAAACGGTCCGAGAACGTCGACGATCTTGCCCATCAGACGCCGCCACAGCGTCTCGTCCCGGTACATCATCTGCTTCGTGCGCAGAAACGTCCGAGAGGCGCCGCCTTCAATCATGTAGCTCGCCAGGGTGAAGGGAGCACCGACGAAACCGATCAGCGGCACCTTTCCCCCCAGGGCTCGCGTCACCATCTGGATCGCCTCGGCTACGTAACCGAGATCATCTGTATTCGAAATCGAAAGCGTGTCGACGTCGGCAGAAGTCCGGACTGGGTTCTCGATATGTGGGCCCTCACCGGGAAGGAAGGACAGCTTCAGACCCATCGGCTCCACGGGCAGGAGCAGATCGGCAAAAATGATCGCCGCGTCAACGTCGAGAATCTCGACGGGCTGAAGCGTAACCGTCGCAGCCAAATCCGGCCTTTTACAAATTTCAAGAATACTGTGCTTGGCGCGAATTTCGCGGTAGGGCTTGAGATATCGGCCAGCCTGACGCATAAACCACACCGGACGAACGTCAGTGGGCCTGCGCCGGCAGGCGTCCAGAAAGCGACTGTTCATGGGAGCAACGCGCATGCCGGTTCCGACCTGTCTTCGCAAAGAAACACCCGAAAGTGATTGGGTTTATGTTTAGCCGCCCAGTCGCGGCCCAGTATGTAGTATGGTTTCGTCCACGCTTCGCTGTCGAGCGTTCGCGGCGCAATCACGGAAACCGAAAGCATGCCTTGCGCCGGATAGCCTGTTCGCGGATCCATGATATGACTGTAAAGCTTTCCATTTGCTACAAAAAACTTCTCGTAGTTTCCCGACGTGGACATCGATTCGTCTTTCAGGTAGAAATCCTGAACTGTCCGTCGCGAATCCTTAGGATGCCTGACGCTGACTTTCCAGCCTTTTTCCCCGGGCGGAGCGCCTATTGCGTAAATGCTGCTGCTTCCGGCTGAAATTAATCCAGAATGCACGCCTTTGCTCTTTAAAATTTCCACCATCCGGTCGACCGTATAGCCTTTTCCGATGCCGCCCGGGTCCAGATTCACGCCGGGTTTCAGAAACCGGACGGTTCGTGAGACTGGATCAAGCTGGACATTCCGGTATCCCACGCTCGATAAGGCCCCTCGAATCTCTGCGCGATGCGGAAACCGTCCAGTCCCCTTATAAAACCCCCACACTTTCATCAATGGCCCGACCGTGATGTCGAACGCGCCTTCGCTTTCACGGCTGTATCGAATGCACAAGTCCAGCAGGCGGAACAGCTCCTCACTCACCTTCACAGGCCCCGCTGCGGCCTCCCGGTTGACCCGGCTCCACTCGCTTTCAGGCCGGTAGTTCGAGAGCAAACGGTCCAGGCGGCGGGCTTCGTCGAAGGCTGCATCGATTGCCTCATCCAGCCGGAACCGGTCCTCACCATAAACTGCCACCGTATAAGTGGATCCCATTACGTCCAGGCTGCGCTCCACCCGGATGGGACCACACGGCGCCACTGTGGCCACCAAGAACAAAAGTAGCACACTATGTTTCATTGCCAGGGGATTTTTCAGGCTCCGGGGAATGAGCCGAGGAATTGTCGCGAGGACGGCCCCTGCGGATCCGCTTCAGCAACTGATCGACGCGAGTTCCGGGCCGGAGTTTGGCCGCCGGTTCGAAATGAAGATCGGGGGTGCGGTACAGTTGAAGGCGCTGGGAGATGGCGCGGCGCAGGTAACCGCGGGCTTTTTCGAGCGTTTGAAGAGCTTCCTGCTGCTCGGCTTCCGTCCCGCCCAGGGCTACCCGGACCTGCGCCCGGCGCAAATCGGGAGAAAGGTGGACTTCCGTTACGTCCACGAGGCTGAGGCGCGGGTCTGACATTTCGTAGCCGATGATCTCCGAAAGCTCCTCGCGCATCGCTTCGGAGACCCTTTGAGCACGGCGCTCGTCCATCGTTTCACTCCATCCACTCCACGACCGCGGATACCAGGTCCGGTCCAAGTAGGTTGGCGGCTTCTGTCTCGACGGACTGCAGCACCTGCTCGGCGTTCACATGGGATCCTGAGACCGTAACCACAGCGATGACGGACCTCTGCCAGGTGTCCTGGTAATCGATCTCCGCCACCGAGACATTGAACTTGTGACGGAGACGATCTTTAAGACCCTTGACGACATGACGCTTATCTTTCAGCGAGTGCGAGTAAGGAAGCCGTAGTTCCAGCGTCAGGACACCGATGGCCGCCATTGGTCGGGAATACCCTTAGACCAGGGCCTCCGCTGCCACTCGTTCTGTAACGAAGGCCTCGATAATGTCACCGGGCTTCAGATCGTTGAAGTTCGCAATCGCGACGCCGCATTCGAACCCGCTCTTCACTTCGCTGACATCGTTCTTGAAGCGCTTGAGGCTCTCGATCTTGCCGGTATGAATGACGATGTTGTCTCGCAGCAGCCGGACCTGGCTGTCGCGGGTTAGCAGACCGTCGACGACCATACACCCGGCAACCATGCCAACTTTCGAGATTCGGAATACTTCGCGAACCTCTGCCCGGCCGCGGTATACCTCTTTGAAGACCGGTTCGAGCATGCCGGTCATCGCTTTCTTGATCTCTTCGGTGAGTTCGTAGATGATCGTGTGGAAGCGGATCTCCACCTTCTCCTGCTCGGCTGTCGTGACAGCGCTCCGCTCCGCCCGGACATTGAATCCGATGATGATCGCGTTCGACGCCGATGCCAGCAGGACATCGCTCTCGGTGATGGCGCCCACGCCGGCGTGCAGCACTCGAATCCGGACCTTCTCATTCGACAGCTTTTGCAGCGTATCGCTGAGCACTTCTGCCGTGCCGCCCACGTCCGTCTTGAGAATAATGTTGAGTTCCTTGACTTCGCCTTCCTTGAGCTGGCCGTGAAGCTGGTCGAGAGTGATCCGGCCGGTCTTGGCCATCGAGATTTCGCGGGCTTTCGCCTCGCGGTAGATCACAATCTGCTTGGCCTTGGCGGTATCTGTCACCACCTGGAAGGTATCGCCGACTTCCGGAAGCGAGTCGAGGCCGAGAACCTCAACAGGCATGGACGGCTCCGCCTCCCGGACCTGGTTACCGCGGTCGTCGAACATCGCGCGAACTTTGCCGAACACAGAGCCGCAGATGAAGTAGTCGCCCACCCGGAGCGTTCCGTTGCGGACGAGCACCGTCGCCACCGGACCACGGCCGCGATCGAGCTGCGCTTCGAGAACCGTGCCGACGGCCGGCCGGTTCGGATTCGCCTTGAGATCCTGAAGGTCTGCAACCAGCAGAATCATCTCAAGCAGCAGATCGAGATTCTGCTTGGCCTTCGCAGAGACCGGCACCATCACAGTGTCGCCGCCCCACTCTTCAGCCAGCAATCCGCGCTCGGAAAGCTGCTGCTTGATGCGTTCCGGCTGCGCCTCGGGTTTGTCGATCTTGTTGATCGCCACGATGATCGGAACCTTGGCGGCCTTCGCGTGGTCGATCGCTTCCAATGTCTGAGGCATCACGCCGTCGTCAGCGGCGACTACCAGGACAACAATATCGGTGACCTTGGCGCCGCGCGCGCGCATACGGGTGAATGCTTCGTGACCGGGAGTATCGATGAACACGATCTTCCGGTCGTTCTTCTCCACCTGATACGCGCCGATGTGCTGCGTGATCCCGCCCGCCTCCTTCTCGGCCACCCGCGACTGGCGGATCGCGTCGAGAAGGGACGTCTTGCCGTGATCGACGTGGCCCATGATCGTGACGACCGGAGCGCGCTTGACCAGATCCTTCGGATCTTCCGCCAGTTCGATCTCCTGCGTCGCCTCCTCTTCGTAGCTCACTTGGTTCGTGGAAGCTCCGAACTGGCGCGCAATCTCCTGGGCCAGCTTCACGTCGAGCGTCTGGTTGATGGTGGCAAAGATCTTCCGCTCTACCAGCTTCTTGATAACAAGGTTTGCCTTGACGCCGAGCTTCTCGGACAGTTCTTTGACCGTCAGGCCTTCGGCGATGGTGATCTCACGATCGATGGGCGGTGGAGCAGCAGGCTCGGTCCGGCGGGAAACCGGATACCGTACTTTCCCTTCGAGCTCCATCTCCCGGTCGCGCTGTTCGATCGCACGGGCTGCCTGTTTACCCTGGTGCCGGCGCGTTTCGGTCGGCGGCGGCGCCGCCGGCTCTACTCGCAGCGGCGACGTCGGATGCATCGGACGCGGGCGTCCGGTGCGGCCGGGAGCCGCAGTACCCGGCGCACCCGGCCCGCGCATGAGAGGTTGGCCGGGACGGATCGGGCCCCGATAAATCGGCTGCCCCGGAACTGGGGCATTCTGCTGCTGCGGACGGCCAGGCATCGCAGGGCGAGCCTGAGGCTGGCCGGGCATCGCTTTCGGCTGTGTTTGCGTCAGCCGCGCCACCAGATCAGGGCGCGGAGGCACTACCGGACGCGCGACGGGCTGTCCGGCGAGCGGCCGCGCCGGTTGCGCTTGCTGCGGCTGTTGCGGCGTCTGCGGCCGAGGCTGGCCCGGCTGCTGAGCTCCTCCGGCAGATGGCTGTTGCTCTTGTTGCGCTGGCTGTACTGCGGGACGAGGCGGCTGCGGCCGTACAATCGGCTGCCCGGGCTGAATCGTCCGAGGCGTGCCCGGAACAACGATCGTCGGCGGAGAAATGGGCCCGCCGGGCAGCGGCTGCCGCGGACCAGTCAGAATCTGACCTGGACGCGGCGCAGCGGGGCGCGGCTGTTGTGGCGCTGCGGGCGCAACCGGCTTGGCAGCCGGAGTCTGCGGCTGAGCCGGAGTAGCCCGCTGTTGTGGCTGTTGTGTTTGAACGGGCGTCGACAGCTGCTGCGGCTGAGCCGGCGCCTGCGGGCGCGCAACCGGAGGCTTAACAACTGTAGACGGCCCGCCAGCAGGTCCGGGTGCAATCTGTGCAGCGGGCGGACGGACAGGGGCTGGAGGAGCCGCCGGCTGACGCGAGCCGGGTGCGGCAATCGGTGGCTGAAGCGGTCCATGACCGCCGAGCAGCGTCGGACGCACGGGTACGGCAGGCCGCGAGGGCGGAACCACTTCGACGGCAGGGGCAGAGGATGGTTGTTCAGAAGCCCGCTTTTCTTCTTCCTTTTCCTTCGCTGCGGCAGGAGGTTCCTGCTTCGGAGCCGCTTCGATCTTGGGAGCCGCCTCGACCTTTTCCTCTTGTTTTTCTTTCTTCTGTGCTTGCTCTTCGGCCGCCGCCGGCACAGTCTTTTCCTGCGAGGTTTCGGCGCGGGCCGGCTCGTCGCCGTTACCGTGGACGCCAAAGTGCTGCTTGATGTGCTCAGCGACGTCCTCGTCAATCGAGCTGGAGTGAGTCTTCTTCTCGGACACACCGAGCTCAGGCAACAGTTCGAGTATCTTGTTGGGTTTAACTTCCAACTCCCTCGCCAGCTCGTTGATTCGAATCTTCTTCATATTGAAAACTGCCAGGCCTCCCGTACAGATTCTGGAAGGGCCCCTTCCCGGACCACATTCCACACATACCCGGCACGGAGGCTATCTCTTGTTTTAACTGGACTTCGGCGTGCCAACCCGAGTCCTTTATCGTAGCAAACCGCGGCCAGCCCTATTCCGGCGACCGTAATTGTTCCGCTTGCAAATCACTCTCCGAAGCCTCATTCCGCTCCCCTTCGGGAACGTCTTCCGCCTCGGACGGTGCTGGCGCCGGCGCTCCCTCGTATGGCAGCGCTTCCTCCTCCTGCACCTGCTCTTCCACGGCCCCTTCCGCCGCTGGCGTTTCCGGCAGAGCCGCCTCGGCGGAGGCGAACTCCTCAGCCCTTTGCTCTGCAGGGACTTCACCGCCAGGCCCGGGCTGTTCCTCCGTCACAAACTGGTCGTAGTAGTGGATGACGGACTGCTGGATCTTCTCCACCAGTTTGGGACCGATTCCGGGCACCTGTTCCAGCTCCTCGGGCGTCATCGACCCCAGCTTCTCGACTGTCGGAATTCCAGCCTCGAGAAGCTTCTCAACAACCTTATCCGGGAGCCCATGATCGATCAGAACGGAGACGGGAGCGCCGGGCACAACCAGAGCGGCCATCGCCGACTCCACTTCCTGGCGCTTCTCCTCTTCGCTCTTGATGTCGATCTTCCAGCCGAGCAATTTGGCGGCGAGGCGGACGTTCTGCCCCTTCTTGCCGATAGCCAGCGACAACTGGGTATCGTCAACGATCACTTCCATGTGCTTTTCCGCAGCGTCGACGATCGCCACTCGGGAGATCTTCGCCGGGCTCAAAGCATGCGTTGCGAAAACAACAGGATCCTCGGAGTATTCGATAATGTCGATCTTCTCGCCCCGCAACTCGCGGATAATCGACTGCACCCGCATCCCCTTCATGCCGACGCAAGCGCCCACGCTGTCGACATCGCGGTCCCTGCTGACCACGGCGATCTTGGTGCGCTCCCCGGCTTCCCGGGCGCAGCCCTTGATCACCACGGTGTTGTCGTAGATCTCCGGAACCTCCTGCTCAAAGAGCCGCATGACCAGCTCCGGAGCCGCGCGGGAGACAATCACGCCCGAGTTCTTCCCGGACTTCTCCACGCTCTTGATGACCGCGCGGACGCGCTCGCCGACGCTGAATGCTTCGAGCTTCGACTGCTCCTTCTTCGGCAGCCGCGCCTCGGTCTTGCCGATGTCAACAATCAGATCCTGACCCTCGATCCGCTTGACCGTGCAATTCACCAGCTCGCCCACGCGGCCCGAGTATTCCGAATAGATCGTCTCGCGCTCGGCCTCCCGCACCTTCTGCAGGATCACCTGCTTGGCGGTTTGGGCGGAGATCCGTCCTAAAGCCTCCGTCGACTTGTGAATCCGGATTTCGCCGCCGATCTCCGCGTTCGGGTCGATCTTCAGTGCATCAGCAAGCGCGATCTGATTGACCGGATCTTCTACAGACTCCACTACTCTCTTTACCGCAAAGATCTGAATGGCCCCGGTTTGTTCGTCGAACTCGGCGACAAGGTTTTCGGCCGTACGAAAGTGCTTCCGCGCGGCCACAAGCATGGCGTCTTTGACAGCGTCGACGACTACTTGAGGGTCGATGCCCTTCTCTTTACTCAAGATCTCGATGGACTGATAGATCGTTCCCAAGCTGTACCTCTTTATATGCCTGTCCCCGGAGATTTACCACTCGAACTTCAGGTTGGCCTTCTCAATTTGCTCAATCGCAAATTGAATTGACCTCCCTGGAGTCGGCTCCAGCGTAACGACGCCGTCGGAAAAGCCAGCCAGACGCCCCTCCCAACGGCGCTGGTTTTCCACCGGCTCTCGCAGCACGATTCTGGCCTTCTTGCCGAGAAAACGCTGGAAATCCTGCGGCTTGCTAAGCTTGCGGTCCACACCGGGCGAACTCACTTCGAGCGTATAGCTGCTCCCCGGAACCACGTCCTCGGTGTCCAGGACGTCGCTCACCCTGTGTGAGACAAATTCACAATCAGCGAGAGTGATACCGTCCTGCTTGTCGACATAAATTCGAAGCACCCGGTTCTTCCCCGCTCCCAGCAGTTCGACGTCGACTACTTCAATGCCCTGGGCCTTTCCGACGCCCTCTACGATTTCCGTGACTCGTTGTATGACTTCCACGTTTCGCCGCGTCGACATCGACCACCAATAAAATCGACCACCAACAAAAAAGTGGGCTTGCGGCCCACTCATTCATTCGACACCTCTTTTAGTATACATCACGAGGCACGAGACACAGAACTGAATGCGAGTCTTGTGGAAAGGAATTCGTGGACGGCGTTCGCCGCAGATACGGCTCCGTTTTCCCTGGCAATGGCCGCCGCAACTTCCAAGGCGCGGCGCGCGTAACGAGAATCCGACAGGAGAATCCGGAGCTCCCGCGCAGCGTTTTTCTTATTATAACACGTTCTAAAGAGCCACCGTCCCACTCCGAGGCGGTGCATTCGAATTCCATGGTCGGGCTGATCGTGCGAGAACGGCACCACCAGCATGGGACGACCCGACCGCATTGCCTGGGCGGTGGTCCCAACCCCGCCCTGGTGAATCACGGCGGCGGCCCTGGGAAAAACCTCAGAGTGAGGCGCGTAGCTTGTGACGGCAATCGAGGCCGGCAGACGGTCGGGAAGCCCCTTCGGATTCTGTCCGGCGAGCAGGAGCGCCCTCATCCCCAGGTCCTGCGCAACCTCGATGCTCACCTGAAAGAAATCCTTCGCGGTGCCAACCGCCGAGGAGCCGAGCGTGAAGACAAGCGGGGGCGGGCCGGAATCGAGGAACGCAGCGATTTCCGGAGAAAGCCCGCCGACCTCGTGATGCCTGTCAAACCAGGGGAAGCCAGTGACGACAGTCTGCGCCGGCCAGTCCGGCTGCGGCTCCGCCAGCAGGCGCGAGAAAAGAGCGAGAACCAGATGGGGAGAATGCTGCCCCTCGAAGAAGGGGTGTCTGCTCGTTGTCAGCCCGATGTCTGCTCGGAAGGCGGCCAGTTGCCTGCACCATGACCTGGAGACCCACTTTGCGAAGCGCCAGCAGGCAGCCATGGGACGGACTCCGAGCGCGCGTACCTGAATCAGCCATGGCGACGGAGCCGGCGCAGGAGGATCCCACGCAGACAGGAAGCTCAAAGGCGCAAGCACCGTCGAAACCCATGGCAGTCCCAGCTTCTCTACAATGGCGACTCCTGCGATGCTGAGCGGGTGCGTGATTACAAGATCCGCGCTCCGGCAAGCGGGCAGGAGATCTTCATACGTCTCCCGGACGACTTCGCAAAAGTATCGGATAATCCGCTCGCTGCCTCGAAAGCGGTCCATCACATACGCCAGCATCTCCTCGTCGTCGAGCGTGATGTCGGGGCGGACGGGATAGAACTCGAGCCCGTGACTTTCGATCTTTGATCGGTAATACTGGCTGGTGGCAATGACAACCTTATGCCCGAGGTTCTGCAGTTCGTGGGCGATCGCAATGTAAGGATGGAGGTCCCCGTAAGAGCCGAAGGTGTTAATCAGGATTCTCGCGCGAGGCATCTCCTCCTATTGTCCCGGGAAATGCAACGTCTCGCTGGACATGTAAATTTCTGGCTCTGCCCGCCGGAACCTGAATTGATATGCTGAAGAGGACGAATTCCGTGAAGTTCGAAGGAGTGACTCCGAGATGAGTGAAGATCAATCCAGGCGGACCTTTATGAAGGGTGCAGCCGCCGCAGCCGCCACGGCAGGCCCCGCGATCCTGTCCGCACTCGGTGCCAATAATAAGGTCAACATTGGCGTAATCGGCGCGGGCGGGCGCGGCTACTATCTGATGGAGCGAGCCTACCGCGGCGCCGAGAATCTCTTCCAGATATCCGCGGTTTGTGACGCGCACGGGCCTCGCATCGCTCGGGCCCAGGAACGCGTGAAGTCGATGGGCGGAAATGAGGCGAAGGGATACGCGGATTACCGTGACATCCTCAAGGACCCCTCGATTGACGCCGTCATCATCGCCACTCCGGAGCACCTCCATCACTCGATGGCCATGGATGCGCTTCGGGCCGGAAAGCATATCTATCTTGAAAAGCCGATCGCCAAGACGATCGAGCAGGGCTTCGAGATTGTTCGCGAGGCCGAGAAGGCCAGGCGCGTCGTTCAAATCGGCACGCAGAACCGCTCGAACGAGCTGTACAAGAAGGCGAAAGAGATGGTGGCTCAGGGCATGATCGGGGACTGCCACTATGTCCGCGCCTTCTGGTACCGCAACTCCCTCCCCGATAGCCCGGCCTGGCGCTATGCGATCCCGGACGGGGCCAACGAACAGAACACCGATTGGAACCGGTTCCTCGGCCCGGCGCCGAAGCGCCCGTTCGATAAGCGGCGGTTCTATCAGTGGCGGCTCTACTGGGATTACTCGGGCGGCATTTCCACCGATCTGCTCGTGCACCAGACCGACATTACGAACTTCGTACTGAACAAGTCCCTGCCTTCGTCCTGTGTCGCCTCAGGCGGCATTTACCGGTGGACCGATGCCGACGACGACCGGGAAGTGCCGGACACCCTGAGCGCGCTCTACGAGTACCCGAACGAAAAGTTCCACCTGAACTATAGCTGCTACTTTGGCAACGTGCGCTACGGATACGGCGAGCAGTTCATGGGCAACGAGGGGACGATCGAGGTCCTGAACCGCAGCATCCTGACCTATACGCCCGAAACCTTCGGCCCCCGGACCCCGCCGCATATCGCCTCCCGCCAGGCAATCCGGCTTGAGCCGCCCGCCGGCGTCGACAATCGCGCGGTCGAAGCGCATATTCGCAACTGGCTGAATGCCATTCAGGGCAAAGAGCAGGTCATCGCCCCGCCCTCGGCCGGCCAGATTGCCGCGATCCCGGGCCATATGGCGACCCTGTCGTACAAGAACAACAAGAAAGTCTACTGGGATGACAAGAACCAAAAGTGGCGCTTCGCGTAGTTGAGAGCGGAGGGCCATCGGATCGCCGCCTTTCCGCCAAGCCCGGCAAGGCGGCGATTCCCGCTTTCAAACGTAGTACAGCAACGGCCGGCAAAAAGAGAGCTTCCCTCAAACTCCTTCTCCTCCCTGCCCGCTCTAACCGCGAAATGTCCCTTCGGCATCAATCGTCCACCTCCCAGGGAAGGTGGCCGGGAAAAAGAAGCTCTGTCAATATGGAATATGACGACTCGGTCGTGTAACGTTAAAGTATATTAATCATCGCTGATCAATTTCGTCTTACGGCTGTTTTCGATCGACAGCGCGAAGAATCCTGCAGGGAGAGAGGATGGTAACGGGAATCGGAGCGATCTGTCTAGGCAACAACTACTGTCGCTTCCGCGCCTGGGCTCCCTACGCGGATCGCCTTGCGGTACAAATCGTAACGCCACAGGAGCGCAGAGCGCCGATGCGGCCAACTGGAGAAGGGTGGTACGAGGTAACGCTAGGCG
>JADGHK010000038.1 GCA_019686145.1 Bryobacteraceae bacterium
AGGATCGGTTGAGGTTTCCGCGCGTCCCGCCTTTCCGAGGACGAGCTGAACTTCAGGGAACTGCATCAGGATGCGGTCCTGAATCTGCAGCAGCCGCTGTGCCTCGGTGATGGAGATGCCGGGCAGGGTCGATGGCATGTAAAGCAGGGTTCCTTCGTCGAGCGGCGGCATGAACTCCGAGCCCAGCTTCTGAAACACCGGCACTGTCACCGCGACCAGAGCTACGGCGCCTCCGAGGACGGCCCACTTCCAGCGGAGGGTCCAGCGGCACACGGGCTCGTACAGGCGTACCAGCAGGCGGCTGACCGGATGCCTCTCCTCCGAATGAATCTGCCCGATCAGCACCGCGGTTGCCGTGCGGGCCACCCAGCGGGGACGGAATCGGAAATTGCCGGCATGCGTGAAGGTGAGCCGCAGAGCAGGATCCAGCGTAATGACGAGGACGGCAGCCACGATCATCGCCAGGTTCTTGGTATAGGCAAGCGGCTTGAACAGCCGTCCTTCCTGAGCCTCCAAAGTGAGCACCGGAAGGAATGCGACCGCGATCACGAGGAGGCTATAGAAACTCGGACGCCCTACCTCTTTCACTGCGGCGAGCACCACCTCCTGCACATTCCCAGGCCGTCCGGCACGTTCCCATTCCTCCAGCTTCTTGTGCGTCTGCTCTACAACGACGATGGCCGCGTCAACGAGCTCGCCCAGCGCAATCGCAATGCCGCCAAGCGACATGATGTTCGATGTCAGCCCCATCGCCTTCATCGGGATGAAAGAAATCAGGAAAGCGACCGGCAGCGTAATGAGAGGGATCAAGGCGCTCGGCAGATGCCAGAGAAAGAGCAGGATGACTGCGGAAATCACCACGAGCTCTTCCACCAGCGTCTCTCGTACCGTGTCAATCGATTTCAGGATCAGGTCGCTACGGTCGTATGCCGTGACGACTTTCACTCCCGGCGGCAGGCCCGGAGCAATCTCATCCAGCTTGGCTTTGACGCGCTTGATGACCTCAAGTGCATTCTCGCCCTGCCGCATGACGACAATGCCGCTAACTACTTCGCCCTTGCCGTTCAGATCGGAAACCCCGCGGCGGAGATCCGGTCCGAGCGTAACGGTGGCGATATCGCGGATACGAACCGGCACTCCGTTCGCGCTCGCTGCCACCGCAATGTTCTCGATATCCGCCAGGCTCTTCGCATATCCACGTCCGCGGATCATGTACTCCGCGCCGCTGAACTCCACCAGACGCCCGCCGACGTCGCTGTTACCCTCGCGCACGGCGTTGACGACACGGCTGATCGGCAGATTGAAGGCTCGCAGCTTATTCGGATCGACATTCACCTGGTATTGCCGGACAAAGCCGCCGAGCGGGGCGATCTCCGCGACGCCCGGCACGGACTGCAAGTGATAGCGCAGGTACCAGTCCTGCAGGCTGCGCAGCTCCGCCAGGCTGTGCTTGCCGCTCTCGTCGATCAGAGCGTATTGGAAGACCCAGCCGATGCCGCTGGCATCCGGGCCAAGCTCCGTCTTCACGCCTTGAGGAAGCCTTGGGAGCACGCCGGAGAGATATTCGAGCGTGCGGGACCGCGCCCAGTAGATATCCGTGCCTTCCTCGAAGAGGATGTACACGTAGGAGTAGCCGAAGTCGGAGAGGCCGCGAACGGTCTTGACTCCGGGGACAGCCAGCATCGCGGTTACGATCGGATAGGTGACCTGATCCTCGATGATGTCCGGGCTGCGATCCCAGCGCGAGTAGACGATGACCTGGGTGTCGCTCAGATCCGGAATGGCATCGAGGGGTATGTTTTTCATCGACCACCAGCCGGCGAAAGCGACACAGGCAACGACCAGAAGGACGAGGAACCGGTTGTGTCCGCAAAACTCGATGATCCGATCAATCATCCCGGTGTGCTCCGTGTCCTGCGGCCCCGCCTGCGTCGGGCCACTTCAACTGGCTCTCGGAATTAAGGAGGAAGTTGCCGGAGACCACGATCCGTTCGCCTTCCTTGAGCCCATCGAGAATCTCAATCCGGTCGCCCAGCCGCAGCCCCGTTGCGACATTGCGCGGCTCAAAGTAGCCGTCGCCGAGATCGACGAAGACAATCTTCCGGACGCCTGCATCAAGCACTGCTTCGGCGGGAACGGCCAGACGCGCGCTCTGGGGAACAATGAAATCGACGTCGACATACATTTCAGGCTTCAGCACGAGGCCAGGATTGGGCGCTTCCAGTCGAACCTTGAGTGTGCGGGTGTCCGGGTCAACCTGAGGAAGGATGTAGGTGACGCGAGCGCGGATCTTGCGCCCGGGCAGGTGCGAGGCCGAAATCGTGGCCTCCTGGCCGACGCGCACGAGGGCCGCATCGGATTCGTGGACGTCGGCGATAATCCAGACCTGGCTTAAGTCAACCAGCGTGTAGATCGGCGTCTCTGGACCGATGCGCAGATTTGGAAATGCGTTGCGCGCGGTGATGTAGCCGGAGGCTGGCGCCTCAATTGTTACGGACCGGATTGGAGTCTGTGTGCGCTCCAGCTCCTGAATCTGTTCTTTGTTCAGGTTCCAATGCTCCAGCCGCCGCTTCGCCGCCTCGACCATGCGCTCACTGTCGCCGGCTGCGCCCTGCACCGAACTGCGCGCCATCATCTTCCTTGCGCTCAGCGCGAGCAGATACTCCTGCTGGGAAGCGATCAGCTCCGGACTGTAGACCGTAAACAGCGGCTCGCCTTTCCGGACATAACGGCCGGTGTAATCGGCGTTGACTTTCTCGATCCAGCCTGCGACGCGGGAATGCACGTGCGAGACGCGTCGCTCGTCAATATCGACCTTACCGGCTGTGCGAAGCCGGATGGCGGCGGAGGTGCGCTCGACCACCCCGGTCCGTACGCCGATCAATTGCTGCTTCTCAGGGCTTACATGAATGCTGCCCGGCGCGTCGCCTGCATAGAAGGGTTCCAGATCATTGCCCGTTTCCGGATTCAGTCCCGGGTGATCCGAACGGTACTTCGGGTCCTTCGGATCGAAATAGTAAAGAACCTTTCGATCGCGTTTCAATCCGCCTTCTCCGCCGTCCTCGTACACCGGTTCAAGGCGCATGCCGCAATCCGGCGCGACGCCTGGCTTGTCCGACCTGTATTGGGGATGCATGGGGTCGACCCAGTAGAGAACGGTCCGCCCGCTTTTATGCGGAAGGGCCGGCGTGGATCGTCCGCGGAAGTACCAGCCGGCCGCAAAGCCGGCGACCGTGAGCACAGCCACAAGAAAACGCTTCATCGTTCGAGCAGCTCCACCCCGGCCATCTCTTCCAGCCGGATCAACGCAAGGTGATAGTTCAGCAGCTCCTCGTCGTAGCCAATTTCGTACTCGAGCACCGCCAGCGCGTTGTTGAGCAGCGTCGTGAGGTCAACCTGCCCCGTTTGATACGCGGGCAACGAGCTTTCCAGCGTCAGCCGCGCCTGCGGCAGGAGGGTGTCCTGATACATCGTCAGCAGACGGCGCGACGTTTCCGCGATTCGATAGTCGTCCTGCATGCGGAACAGCAGCGCCTGATCGGTCGTTTCGTAGTCGCGGCGCGCAGCGCCCAGCGTAGCCGTTTGCTCGGCGACTCCCGCCCGCTGTTTGCTGCGCCAGGAGGTGGGTAACTGAAACTCGACGCGGAACATGTACATATCCGGCATGCGGCCCATATTGAAGTAGCCTGCCGAGAGTGTGTAGTCGGGATAAAACTCCTTTCGAGCGAGGTTTACGGCGAGCTCGGACCGCTCGATCATCTTCTGATTTCTGCGGATGAGCGGCGAGTTGCGCCGGGCCCGGGCGATCAAATCTTCGAGCGTCACATCGAACGGCTCCAGAACCGGTTCTGCGGGCCTGCCCAGAGGGCTGCCGGGGCGGCGCGCCAGCAGTTGGTTGAGTTCCGCCTCCTGCGACTGTTTCTCCTGCTGCATCCGCTCGATGCGGAGAGACTTTTCAGAGATCTGAGTCTGCAGTCGCAGCAAGTCCTGCTGTGCCGCTTCACCGACCGCGTAGCGCGCCTCAACCGCCCGGAGAATTTCACGCAGCAAATCACGGCTTTGCGCCAGCAGGTCGAGCGTTTTGTAGGTATGGTGCAGGCGGTGATACGCGGACTTCACCCTTGCGATGACCGATAGCTGCGTCGCCTGGTATTGCCAGAATTCCGAATCGGCCTCCCGCTGCGCGATTTCTCCCCGTAGTTTGCGTTTGCCGGGGAAGGGAAACGTCTGGGAGAGCATCAGGCCGGCGTTCGCCACCGGATCGACGCCCAGACCGGCAAATGGACGAGGGCTGCCTGTGCTGGCGTATCCAAGCGACAGCATTGTTTCGGGCAAACTGGCCGCCTGCGACGGGCGCTGCCGTGCTGCTTCATAGCGCTTCTGTGCTGCAAGAATCTCCGGATTGTTCTTCAGCGCCTCACTAATGAGAGGCTGGAGCAGCATCCGGTCTTCGGCATTTACAACAAACGTCAAAGTCAGGATCGATATAAGGATCGAGACACGCACACTTCCTCCCCGTCAACACAAGAAAGTTACGAAAGACTGGCTGCAGGGAGAGTGAGGTCTAGATCAGAAAGGATGCGTGAAGGACGAAAAGCCCGGGAGTGGACTGTTTGGGCGGATCCGGGTTCGGAAACGCATTCTCCGGGACACGGATCGGACTTAAAAGGCTTTCGGCAGCAGTCAAGGGTGCTGGGGAAAGCGACTGGAATCGCCACCCGTCGAACTCAGGCTTGTCGTAGTTCCGGACGTGGAGATGGCCCTTGCAGGGATCGGACTTCGAGTCGCCGGGCGGAACCGGCTTCCCGCAGTGATCGGTTTGCGTCGTCTGCCTCGGGCAGCAATCGTGCCTGACGGGGGCCGGATCGATCGAGGCGCAGTTGGCGCATTGCCCCCAGACCATGCTGATGATCAGCATGGCAGCGAAGGTCGTGCTGAGTAGCGAGCGTAGCACCTACGCATGAGGATAGCAGAATCTCCGAGCCCGGTCAAAACGTCCGCTGGCTGCTATCTTTGCATCATGCGTGTCCCGATCTTTGCGCTCTCGCTGTGCCTGCTGCACCTTCCCCTGTGCGCCCCCCTGTGCGCCCAAGTGCCCGCGCCCGCATGGGAGTCTTTGAAAGCTGAGATTTTGCGGCACTACCGGGCACTGATCCAGATCGATACGAGCGACCCGCCCGGGAATGAAGCCCCGGCTGTCGACTACCTGCGAAAAGTTCTCGAAGCGGAGGGAATCGCCGTCAAGATCTTCGCCCTTGATCCCAGGCGCCCCAATCTCGTCGCACGCTTGAAAGGAAACGGCGCCAGGCGCCCCATCCTCATCATGGCGCATACCGATGTGGTCGGGGTTCAGCCGGAGAAGTGGATCCATCCTCCCTTCTCCGCCACGCTTGACGGAGGATACATTTACGGACGCGGCGCCGTGGATGACAAGGATAACCTCACGGCCGGCCTCATGACGATGCTGCTGTTGAAGCGGCTGAACGTGCCGCTCGAACGCGATGTCATCTTCCTCGCGGAAGCGGGGGAGGAGGGCAACGTCCGCTTCGGCATTCAGTACATGGTGGAGAACCGCTGGCCCGAGATTGAAGCGGAGTTCTGCATTGCCGAGGGAGGCGGACTTCTGCGCAGCGGCGGCAAATCCATTCGAAACATCGTCGGGACCTCGGAGAAACGCCCCAATTCGGTCCGGCTGATTGCGAGAGGTCCGGCCGGACATGGTTCGCGCCCGCTGCCCGATAACGCGGTCGTCCGTTTGACCAACGCCGTTTCGAAGGCGGCTGCCTGGCAGACGCCGATGCGTCTCAACGACACCACCCGCACATACTTTGAACGCCTGGCGACGATCAGTTCACCGGAAGCAGCCGCGCGCTATAACAATCTCGTTAACCCGGAAAAGACGGCCGCGATTCAGGAGTACCTGCGGATTCACGAGCCCATGCATTACTCGATGCTGCGAACGTCGATCACTCCGACCATGCTGAAGGCCGGTTTCCGCGTCAATGTCATCCCGTCCGAAGCGGAAGCGACGCTCGACATCCGGGCGCTGCCGGATGAGAACATGCCGCAATTTCTCGAGGAGTTGAAAAAGGTGATCAATGATCCTGCGGTCGAGATTGTGCCGACCGGACTGTCGTCGCGCCCCGCCGCGCCGCCCTCGCGCCTGGATACGGAGCTCTTCAAGGCGATCGAAGCGGCACAGCGGCGCGTGTATCCGGGCGGCGTCACACTCCCCTCGATGTCGACCGGCGCTACAGACAAATCATTCCTGCAGGCTCGCGGCGTTCAGTGCTACGGCATCGGCGCGCTGACGGATGAGGAAGATGCGGCCAAAGGATTCGGCGCGCATAGCGACCAGGAGCGATTGCTCGAGTCCGAGCTCTACCGCTTCGTCATCTTTAACTGGGAGATCGTCACCTCCGTAGCGGCATCGCGGTAGGCGCTGGTGGAACTGCCCCATTCCTGATATAACTATTTGGAACATCGGACTGGGATACTACCATGAACCTCAAGACCAACCGTCGCGATTTCTTCCGGGGTATCGGTGCCGTTGCGGCGCCAGCCATCCTCGGCGCTTCCGATAAGGCGGGCACGAAGCGGCCCATCGTGGGAACCGGTGAGTTCACCTACGAGGTGATTCACGACTGGGGTGAGTTGCCTAAGACGATCGCTTACGGCAACACGCACGGTGTCTGTGAGGACTCGCAGGGCCGCATCTACGTGCATCACACGGTCAACAGCGTCAGCGAAAGCCACGACACCATGGTGGTTTTCGACGAAAAGGGCAAGTTCATCCGGAGCTGGGGCAAGGAGTTCAAGGGCGGTGCCCACGGACTCCACATCCAAAAGGAGGGAAAACAGGAATTCCTTTACCTCTGCGACACGCGCCGTGCACTGGTCGTGAAGACGACGCTCGAAGGAGAGGAAGTGTTCACGATCGGCTATCCGAAGGAAGCCGAGGAATACAAGCCCGGTCCGGATGGCAAGCTGAAGAAGTACAGTCCGACTAACCTCGCCATTGCCCCGAACGGGGATATCTACGTCGCTGACGGATACGGCTCCAACTACATCAATCAGTACAATTCGAAGGGCGAGTATATCCGTACCTTCGGCGGCACCGGCAAGGAGGCAGGAAAGCTTTCCTGCCCGCACGGCATCACGATCGACAAGCGCGGCAAGGAGCCCTTGCTGCTGGTGGCCGATCGCAGTAACAACCGCCTTCAGTATTTCACTCTCGATGGCAAGCACGTGAAGTTCAGCGAACGCGCTGTCAACCTTCCGTGCCACTTCCACCAGTACAAGGGCGTGACAGTGATCCCCGATCTTGCCGCGCGGGTTACGCTGCTTGATCGCAACGACGGGGTGATCACCCACCTGGGTGAGGACCCAAGCAACACGTGGCGGGAGCTTCGCAGGGAGCCGCGCGACAAGTTCATTCCCGGGAAGTTTATTTGTCCCCACGGAGCCTGCTTCGACCACAAAGGCAACATCTTTGTGGTGGAGTGGGTGGAAGTCGGGCGCGTGACGAAGCTGCGCAAAGTTTAGGGTTGGCTTCAAAGCCTCATCACCCGATCCGGGTGATTCAGTTCCACGCCGGGGGCGTTCTTTGCCCCCGGCTCTTCCCTTGGTTTTACTCCCTCCATCAAAGCGTCCAAGGAATCGCTAGCACACACAGTCCTCAAGCAACCGGCTGTTTTGGGCGATATGTCCAGCATGACGATTGGGCGAAGGCTCGTGATGAGCTTCGGGGTAGTGTTGGCTTTGCTGGTTGGTTTGGGCGTCTTTGCGATTTACAGCAGCAGTAGTCTGCGCGGCCATATGAGCAGGGTGGTAGAAGGGAGTGCGAAGAGGCGGTTTCTGGCGGCGCAGATGGCCGGATCGCTACAGGAGCAGATAGGTTTAACGAGAGGCATCCTGGGGTACGGCTTCCTGAAGGACCGAACGTCGATGGAACGCATGCAGGACGAGTTTCAGGCCGCCAGCCAGAAGCTGCAGCGTCAGATGAACGCCTTTGAACGGCTCATCGAGGCGGGGCAGAGCCGCCGGGCCTTTGAAGATCTCCGGGCGCGCGTCAGGGAGTTTTCGCTGAGCCACGCAGAGCTGTGGCGTCTAGCCTTAACGGATCAACTGGAGGCGGCCAGGCAGGTTTGGACGAATAGCGGGTTGCGCCTTGGCATGCAGGCCCTGGACGTTGCCGAAAGCCTGGCGAACCAGGAGACGAACGTGATGGACCGGGCGCTGGCGGAGGCGAATTCAACGGCGAGCACGGCGCGCTGGCTCTTCGCCATCGCGGTGCTGCTCAGCTTGCTGGTCGCCGCCAGCTCTGGCTGGCTGCACCGGCAAGTCACAGAGGATCTGCGGGCCGCCTTGATGGAGTTAACCGAGGGCGCGGAAGAGGTTTCCTCCGCCGCCAGCCAGGTTTCCGCCTCGAGCCAGTCGCTGGCGCGGGACGCCTCCCAGCAGGCGGCGTCTTTGGAGGAGACGTCGGCTTCGGGTGAGGAAATCAATTCGATGGCTCGGAAGAACGGGGAACATTCGCGCACGGCGGCCGATCTCATGAGTCAGTCGAACGAACAGTTCGCGCGGGCAAGGCAGTACCTGGAGCAGATGGTGACGGCCATGGCGGAGATTAACTCGTCGAGCGACAAGATCTCGAGAATCATCAAGGTCATTGACGAGATCGCCTTCCAGACGAACATCCTCGCCCTGAACGCCGCGGTTGAGGCGGCGCGGGCGGGAGACGCCGGCATGGGATTCGCCGTAGTGGCCGACGAGGTTAGAAATCTGGCGCAGCGGTGCGCTCAAGCCGCAAAAGATACGGCCACGCTGATCGAAGAATCCATCGCAAAATCGAACGAAGGGAGGATGCGCGTCGAGCAGGTAGCGCAAGCTATCAACACGGTCGCGGAGGGGGCCGCAAAGGCAAAGGTGCTGGTGGACGAGGTAAACCTTGCCAGCCAGGAGCAGTCGCGCGGGATTGAGCAGGTAGCGAAGGCGATTGTCCAGATGGAGCAGGTGACGCAGCGCGTGGCGGCGAGCGCGGAGGAAAGTGCCTCCGCCGCCGAGGAACTTAGCGCACAGGCGAGCGCATTGAAGCAGATTGTCAATCGAGTCTGGGTGATGGTGGACGGGACTGCTGAAATCACCAGGGAGCGGGTGAAACTATAGGGTGAGCCCGCCATCCACCGTGAGAACCTGCCCCGTGATGTAGTTGTCAGGCTCCAGGAAAAAGCGGACGGCACGCGCAATATCGAGCGCCCGCCCGAAACGAGGGATAATGCCTGTCTCCAGGTAATGATCGTACTTTCCTGCGGCAATGCTCGCTTCGGCCATCCCCGCCGCCGTAACGCCCGGGCTGATCACGTTTATGCGGATGTTCGGCCTACCTCGGTATTCCTTCGCCAGGATGCGGGCTGCATGCTGCAGCGCCGCTTTCGCACCTGCATACGCTGCGGAACCGGGAAACAATGCGTTTGCCTGCATTGTGGAGAACAGCACGATGGAGCCGGATATACCCTCTGCCTTCATCCTTTCTGCTGCTTCTTTGGCCAGCAGATAAGGCCCGAGGTAGTTGACCTCATAGGATTCGTGCATCTTCGGCTCCAGCTCTTGAGGGTCCTTGACTCTGCAGGGATCCCCTGTGAACACCACTAACCCGTACAGGCTGTCGGCGGTGTTCAACAACCTTTGGCGGTCGCTCGCCGAGGTAAGATCGGCCTGCACCAGAGTCGCAATCTCTGAAAGCTCCTCCGCCCGGTCTCGATTGCTGTGGTAGCTGATGATCAGATGAGCGTCTTCCTCAGCCAGCAATCGAGCGGAGGCGGAACCGAGTCCTCCGGATCCTCCTGCCAGGATGATCGTCTGACGCGCTAAAGTCTCACGCAATCGCCTGCTCCTCTGCGGGCTGTTCCGTGCCCGCCTTTTGAACTGCCACGTAACCACAGCCAACGGTCGCCAAAAACAGGATCAGAACTTCGCTGTCGCCCAGATTCAACTCGAAGATACCTGTCACCAGAATGGAAATCACCACCGCGATGCCGCCGTGCAACACCGCGCGGGCGAAGCCCTCGTGGTCTCGGAGCTTCCGCAGGGCGCGCCGGAAATCGGTCACGATTCTTCCCATCAGCCACATCAGGGCAAGCATGGTAGGAATTCCTCGCTCGGCGGCGTAATGCAGATAGATGTTGTGCAAGTGACCGTACCAGCCTTCGGGCAGCGGCATCGGCACGTCCGGCGGAATATACTTCGTGAACTGCCTGTTCACCTGCTCGGGGCCGAGGCCGAAAAGCGGATGCGCCTTGATCATCTCCCAGCCCGTCCGCCACGTGACGATTCGATGCTGATTGGAGTCAATTCGAGCCTTCGGACGTACGGCGGACGCGAGGCGCTCGCGAACCGAATCAGGCCCCAGCCAGATCCCGAGAGCCAGCACGAGCGGCGCCGCGAGCACGAGCCACCTCCGCAAAGACCACGCCAGATAGAGTCCGCCGGCGGCCGTGCCAAGCCAAATGCCTCTCGTAAGGTTCAGAAGGATTGACACTCCAATTACAATTCCTATGCCCGCAAGCAGAGCCCGGAACCACCCCTTGGCAGGCGCCCAGAACAGGAATGCTCCGAGCAGAAGCAGGATGATCATCTGCTGGCCGCCGAATGTCATCCAGTGGCTCATGAAGCCCGTGGTTCGCTCTGGCACATAGAACTCGTAGAAAGGACGGCCGAGGCGTTGAGCCTCGTTCATTTTATCTGCAAACTGCAGAAAGCTGTGCATGGCGGCCACGGCTGCAATACCGGCCCATGCAAGCATCAGCTTTCGGACGTGGCCGAGCGTGCGAAACGTACTTGATACCACCAGCAGGGTGAGAAAGACAAAAAGCTTACGGATCTGCGGATTCGCCAGTGACGGTTCGGCTGACAAAAGCAAGGAAAGCAGCGTTCCGCCGGCGAAGAGGGCGAGCGGCAGTCCAATGGGCGGAAACCGCAGCTTCTCCCCGGAAAGCAGCAGGGCTGCCACGGCAAGAGCCAGGAGAATGTTGGAGACTGCGATCGAGAAAACGATGGAGAAAGCGGAGCCGAACGCCAATACAAAGGCTGCCCGCTGCAGCAGGGGCATGGATATCATGATGCACCTGAACGCTGCAGGGCAAGCACATCATGACTCTGTGCTTGATCGTCCATGAGCGTTATCAGTATGCCAAAATGAGTCTTTCGATCGCCAGCGGCCATGCAGATCCATATTCTGAGGCACGGAATTGCGGAGGACGCAAAGCCAGGCAGTCCGGACGCGGACCGTGCACTCACGCCTGAAGGTCGAAAGAAGCTACGGGACGTTCTGAAGCTGGCGCGCGGAGCCAATGTAAGGCCCTCGCTCATCCTGACGAGCCCCTATCGCAGAGCCGTGGAAACAGCGGAGATTGCATCCGCCGTTCTGGACGGGAAAGCGGAGATCGTCGGCAGCGCGGCGCTTCAGCCCTCGGGAGACCCGCGCGACGTTTGGGAAGAGATACGGGTGCACAAGGACGAGAGTGAGCTCCTGCTTGTGAGCCACGAGCCGCTGACCAGCCGGTTGACCGGCTTCCTGTTGAACGCTCCGAATCTGAATGTGGACTTCAAGAAAGGTGCACTCCTCCGGCTTGACGTTGATGAGTTCGGAGCGGTGCCGCGCGGAGTGCTGAAGTGGATGCTGACCGCCAAGCTCGCCTGACCTGAGAGTCAGGGTTTGGCCGCCGCCATTTGCTCTTCATACCACTTGTGAACCAGGGTCGACAGCTCATCAACGATCTCGGGATGTACGCGTCTCAGGTTCTTCGATTCTCCCGGGTCCGCTTCCAGATCCGACAGAAAGACGCTGTCTTCGCCTTCGAGCGGTTTGCGGCTCTCCGGGGCGCCATCCCACACGATTCCGTTGATCACCAGCTTCCACTTCCCGCGCCGCACAGCCACTTGCTTCCCGTAGGACCAGAAAATGGCTTTGTGCGGCGACGGCCTTTGCGAAACCGCCAGCCCGAGGATGTCTTTTCCGTCAATGACGTAGTTTTCGGGGATTGAAACACCCGCGGCTTTGCAGATTGTCGGCAGTACGTCCATTGACATGGCCACCTCTGACACGACCTTGCCTGCCGGGACCCTCCCTGGCCACCGCAGGATTCCCGGCACGTGCATGCC
>JADGHK010000039.1 GCA_019686145.1 Bryobacteraceae bacterium
CTGGTCGATATGGCGCATTATTCGGGTCTCGTCGCCGCCGGGCTCTACCCCAACCCGTGCGAGTACGCCGACATTGTCACCTCCACGACGCACAAGACGCTTCGCGGCCCGCGTTCCGGTCTGATTCTCTGCCGGTCCCAGTACGCCGCCGCCATCGACAAGATGGTCTTCCCCGGCGTTCAAGGCGGACCTCTGGTCCACGTCATTGCGGCCAAGGCGACGTGCTTCCTGGAGGCGTTGCAGCCTGAGTTCACCACCTATCAGAAGCAGGTGGTGGCGAACGCCAGGGCTCTCGCAGACGGACTCAAGGACGCCGGTTTCCGCCTCGTCTCAGGCGGTACCGATTGCCACCTGATGCTGGTCGACGTGTTTGCGAAGGGAATCCGCGGGAAGGAGGCCGAGGCGGCGCTCGACCGGGCAAACATCACGGTGAACAAGAACGCCATCCCCTTCGACGTGAATCCGCCGCTGAATCCCAGCGGCATTCGTCTCGGCAGTCCCGCCGTCACTACCCGAGGGTTCGGGGAGGCGGAGATGCGGGAGGTCGCCGGGCTGATCGCGGAAGTTTTGTCACAGCCGGATTCGGAGGACGTCATTTCTTCGGTGAAGCGGCGTGTGCTGGCCCTGGCCGAAAGATTTCCCTTGTACCGCTGGAAACTGTCTCCGCTTCCAGTCTGACGAATGCCCCTTCGCATTGCCATCGACGTGCGCCGGGTTAGGGACTTCGGCATTGGTACGTACATCCGGAACCTCGTCTCGTCGCTGGCAAAACTTGACACCGAGAACGAGTATTATCTGGTCACGCGGCAGTCGGATGCGGGCGAGTTCGCGGGAATGCCACCCAACTTTCGGACCGTGTACTACGAACGCTCCGACAGTTCCTATCTCGACCACATCGCATTCCCCCTGTTCTTGCGGCACCTTTCGCCGGATCTGTGCCACATCCCGCTGAACGCGGTGCCGCTGTTGATGCCCAAGCCGTACATCGTGACGGTCCACGATATGAGTTCTCTGCTTTACGAGCGGCGGAAGGGCTGGCGAAGCAATTTCCAGCTGTATCGCTTCCGCAGGGGCCTCCTGCGGGCCAACCGCGTGATTGCCGTTTCCGAAGCCACACGGAGGGACATTGAACAGATTTTCGGGGTCCCGCCGAAGCGGAGCCGGCAGATTTACGGCGCCCCCGATCCGCGCTTCCTGATCAGAAGCAGAGCGAGTGCCCGAACGGAGGAAGGCGCCAGCGCCGGTGACGACGAACGGCGCAGGGTGCTGGAGCGGTATCAAATCAACTACCCGTTTCTGCTATACACGGGCAATATCCGGCCGCAGAAAAACATTCCCAGGCTTGTGGAAGCCTTTGCTGTCTTGCGCGGGGATATTGAGAATAACCCGGTTTATAAAGATTTGCGCCTGATCATTATCGGCGATGAAATCTCACGCTTCCCGGAAGTTCGCCGGGCGGTGATTCAAACCCGGGTTGAGCAGACCGTCCGCTTCCTCGGTTTCATTCCATTCGATACCCTCCGCATTTTCTATGAGTGCGCGGCGGCCTTTGTGTTTCCTTCTCTGTATGAAGGATTCGGGCTCCCGCCCCTGGAAGCGATGGCCTGCGGTACCCCTGTCGTCACTTCGAACGTGAGCTCCCTGCCTGAAGTGGTGGGGGACGCGGCCGTGATCGTGAATCCCGAGAATGTCTTTGATATTGCACGCGGAATTCGGGAAATCCTGCTCGATCCGGACCTCCGCCGCCGCCTTCGGGAGAAGGGATTCGAGCAGGTACGCAGGTTCAATTGGGAATGGACTGCCCGGCAGGTTCTCGAGACCTATCATGAAGTAATTGACGAGGTCCGCAAGCACCAATAATCGGCGCCCGCCATTCCGCCTCTTCGACGAAATCCAGCACGGAAAGCCCGAGTTCTTTCAATATCAGGTCTGCAACCTCCAGCTTCAGCGATTTCTCTCCTTTGAGTACGTTATGCACGTGAGGCTGGGAGAGTCCGATGCGGCGGGCCAGATTCCGTTCGGTGATTTCGCCATTACGGACCCTCATACGAACCCCAGCCAGTAAGCGGCCACGAATTGTTGAGAAATCAAGCACTTGCCCTCCCACGCTATTCCTCCGAGGAATAGATCACCGCCGCGACGCCACTTCCGGCCGGCTTGCACCGGTGTTTTTTCGAGTCTTTAATTTGGCGAAATAGTACCATCTTTTCAAAAGAATAGGGATTATTATCAATCAAAAAGTACAGGCCAGTAGACATAGCTATTATTGACGGAAACGATAGCGAGGTTACGATCGAATACATCAGAACAGCCGCGGGACAGCGGCACACATTGGAGAACATGATGGAGTGGACTCGATCAGAGACAGTAGCTCTGGCGCTCGATAACTGCACGCACTGCCACGGTATCGGATTGCGTGTAGGGAACGGTGGAAAGATCAATCCCTGTAACTGTGTACTTCGTTCCATCTTCCGAGCCTGCTACGCTCGCTTCCGCCAGTACGCGAATCGCGAAAAGTTCGGAATCCTCTCTCCGGACCCCGCGCCTGGCCGCGACGGCGGCAACATGTGGGGCCGAAAAGAAGAAGAATACGTGGCGGATTTTTGCCTGGTCAGCCGGCGATATTTAAATGAGAGCGAGTATAAGATTTTTAAGTACTATTTCCTGTTGCGGGCGGACTGGAAACTGTGCTGCCGGAAGCTGAATATCGACCGCGGAAAATTCTTCCATGCCGTCTACCGGATCGAGCAGAAACTGGGGAGAATCTTCAGGGAACTGGAGCCATACCCTCTATACCCTCTCGAGGAATACTTCCACGGTCCCTGGCGCAAGTCCACAGCGCTGCCAGGCTGCGAGCAGCGGGATACGGTAGTACCGTTCCGCAAGCCCGCGCGGCCTCGGATTTCAATACCGGGCCGGAAGGCGGCTTAGACGCGGCAGCCCACCGAAGCAGCGAGAGTCGAGGGCGACTTCGGCTCTCGTTTTACCCTTTGTCCCCGAATGGATGCTGGCGGAAGCCAGTGGGAGTCGAACCCACCAGAGACACATGGGTCTCTCACTGGTTTTGAAGACCAGGCCCAGCACCGGCCAAGAGTGGCTTCCGCATTCGATTGTAGCGGGTTCCGCAGGCCGTGCTCCGATTGTCGAATCCGCCGCCTCACAGCGGATTTATTCCCCGAAGAGCTGCAGAATCCACCGGGTCCCTTCGTAGCTGCACGCGGACATCCACCGCCCTAGCTGGGTTGAACTGATGAGGACAATCAAAAGCACAAAGCCGAAGCGCGCGAGTTCTTCGTAGATGAAGTATGGCACGCGGGCAGCGATCAGCAGTTTCGACCCGTCGAGCGGCGGCGTCGGCATCATGTTGAAGATAGCCAGATAGAGGCTCAGGTAGACACCCCGGGCGGCGGCTTCGGCCAGGTCCGGAAGGATTCCCGACGCCAATACAGCGGCCGCGCCCAGGACAAACGCGAAGATCACGTTGCTGAAGGGGCCGGCCAGGGCGACAAGCGCCAGACCGTTCAGGCCGTATCGAAGCTTTTTGGGGTTTGTGTTGACTGGCTTGCCCCACCCAACCATTCCGCCGCCGAGAAGGGAAAAGGCTGCTGGCAATAGGACGGTACCCAGCCAATCGACGTGGGCCAGGGGGTGAAGCGTGACCCGCCCCTCGCGCCCCGGGGTATCATCGCCCAGCCGTGTTGCTGTCCAGGCGTGCGCGAACTCATGAAACGTGGTCAGCAGCCAGAGCAGGGCGACGTTGAGGATAGCGGCTTCGTAGTCTAAGTTCATCGGTCTGTATTCGGCGGGTGCGAGGGCAGGAACCGCGGGACGAGATCAAAAGCGGACCCTTTCTGCTTGTTCCTGTCCCTTTTTCATCTGTAGTTCCATCAGCTTAACAGACCGCTGCACGTTGACCGCATGCCGCACGTGCCCTATACTGAATCATTAGGACCGAGCGCAGAGCTGGCATGGTAATTTTGCTTACGATTATTCACGTGCTGGTTTGCCTGTTTCTGATCGTAGTTGTACTGCTTCAGAGCGGCAAAGCAGCGGATATCGCGGGGGCCTTCGGCGGGATGGGCTCTCAGACGACCTTCGGACCGCGCGGAGCCGCGACGGTGTTGACCAAGGCGACACAGATTGCGGCCGTGCTGTTCATGGTGACGTCGCTGGCTCTGTCGATCATTGCGACGAGGGCGTCGGGGACGGGCTCGTCGGTGATCGAGAGAGTGGAAATTCCTACCCCGGCGCAGCAGGCGCCTGCTCAGTCAGCTCCTGCACAGTCAGGCTCGACTCCGCCGGCACAGCAGCCGGCTCAGAAGTAGCCACGGGTTTTCATGCGGAGGTGGCGGAATTGGCAGACGCACTAGCTTGAGGTGCTAGCGGGAGAAATCTCGTGCAGGTTCAAGTCCTGTCCTCCGCACCAAGTTCCAAAGGCATCCGGTTCGGATGCCTTTTTCATTTTTGTCTTAAGGTCTCGGGGACACCTCACTAGCCGGCTTCTCGTAAGGTGGATACTTCACGGCAAAGTCCGGCGGCGCAGCATCAGAACCAGGCAGCCCGCTAAAACAACACAGAACGACAGGGCGGTGAGGCCCGCCAGAAAATCGCCGGTGAGTTCGCGCAAGTAGCCCATCACCACGGGTCCAGCCATGCCACCCAACGCTCCAGCGGAAGTGATAATCGCTATGTGAGTTGATCCGGCATAGTGGGACGTAGCGATAGCCCAGAAGCCCGGCGTGCCGGATGTCAGGCCAAGCGCGGCAATCGACAGCGCCCCGACGGACCACCAGAGACTCTCGTGCAGCAAGACACTCAGGGCCATCCCGCAACCGAAAATCATCATCGGCCCGGCTGTATGCCACCGGCGTTCCTTGCGCCGATCGGACGATAGACTCACAACAGCGGCGGCGATCAGAGCTCCAACGAAGGGAGTAGCAGAAAGGAACGCGACCGCTGCTGACGAATACCCGGACAGGCGGCGCAGGATCATCGGAAGCCACAGGTTGAAACCATAAACCCCGACATTGTCCAGAAACCAAATGAGGACCAGTAACAGAAACAGCCCGTGAAGGTAGCCTGGTGTTCCACCTGCGGCCTTCGCTCGATTCGCGGCATGGTCGCGAGCGAGTGTGTCCTCCAACCAATGCCGTTCCTCTTGGGTAAGCCATCGTGCATCTCGCGGCCGGTTGGTCAGGAACAGCATCACAAGAACGCCCGCAATCACGGACGGCAGCCCCTCGACGATAAACACCCATCGCCACCCGGGTACATGCCACCATGTCTGTGCAAGCAGCCAGCCTGACACAGGAGCGCCGAGCAGGTTCGCCGCGGGAAGCCCCACTGCCAGTGCGCCTACCGCCCTTGCACGATCCGCTTGCGGAAACCACCGGCTTAGGTAGATCAGAATGCCCGGAAAGAATCCGGCCTCGGCGATGCCGAGGACAACCCGATACGCATAGAATTCACCGACAGTGTTGACGGTGCCCATCAAGGTGGCTGCGGCACCCCAGAGGACCAACATCAATCCCAGCCAGAAACTTGCGCTCCGCCTTTCCACAAGGCGTGCCGCAGGAATCTCACACAGCAGATAGCCCCAGAAGAAGATGCCGGCCCCGAAGCCATAAACCGAGGGACTGAGGCCCAAATCCTTCGTCATGTCGAGTGCAGCGAAGCTGAGATTCACTCGATCCAGGAAGCACAGGACGAACAAAAAGGTAACGACAGGCAAAATGCGGACGGTAAGCTTCGAGCGTACCGACGACTCGATGTCCTGATGGGCTGGCAGAGAGGTTCCGATTCGAATTTCTTTACTTTATGGTCGGCCCGGATGGCGGTCAATAGTATTTCGACATTATTGGCGCTGCTTCGGGTGGCATATAGAATCGTGATTCATCTCACATGCGCCCCGAAGCGAATTGGAAAAGTCGATACCTCTCCAGCCGAGGTGTTTCTCTAATGCTCATTCTTTGTACGCTGCCGCTTTGCGCCCAGAATCCTACGGGCAATATTGAGGGGCGCGTTGCAGACAGCAAAGGCGAGTCAATTCAGGGAGCCACGGCGTCTGTAAGGAACCTTCAAAACGGACAAGTGCGGCATCAGCTCACAGAATCCAGTGGGCACTTCCGGTTCTCTTTGCTTCCACCGGGAACGTACGCCTTGACGATCAGCGCTCCCCAGTTTGCAACTTTCAAGCAAGAGCCCATTGAAATCGTAATCGGGCAAACTGCACGGCTGGATGTGGCGCTGGAACTCGCCACTGTGCAACAGACTATATCTGTTGTCGGCGATGCTCCCGTCGTAGACACATCGACAAATACGCTTGGCAAGACGGTAAGCTCCCGCGAGATGGTGGACCTTCCGCTGAATGGGCGCAATTTCGCGCAGTTGGGGCTGCTGCAGAGCGGCGTCGCACCTTTGTCGGCAGGAGTGATGACGCAAGGAGGATCGATGCGGCAAGGACACGCCTACGCCGTAAATGGTCAGCGGCCCGAATCGAACAACTATCTGCTCGACGGCGCTCAGAACGTCAATCGTGTAGATTCGGGGTTTGCGCTGAAGATTCCGGCGGATGCGATTGCAGAGTTCCGCATCCTGACGCACACGGCTCCCGCCGAGTATGGAGGGTTTAGCGGCTCGACCACAAGCATAGTCACAAAGTCGGGCACCAATGAATTCCATGGGGCGCTGTACCATTTCCTTCGCAATGATGCGCTGGACGCCCGGAATTTCTTCTCCACGCGAGTGGAACCGCTGAAGCAGAATCAGTTTGGAGGCACTCTTGGCGGCCCGGTCAAACGCAATAAGGCATTCTTCTTTGCGTATTACGAGGGTTATCGCAATCGCCAGGGGATCACACAGTCGGCGTCCGTGCCCACGGCAGCTCAACGGGCCGGCGACTTTTCTGGCCTGACAGCGCCGCTTCGCGATTTTTCGCAAGGAGGCGAGCCGGTTCCCGGCGGACAGATTCCGCCGAGCCGCTTCAACCCCGTTGCGGTTTCCATCCTCAACCGCTTCTACCCCTTGGGCAACACGTCTCCTTCCGTTTACACCGCTACTGAAGTCGGCAGGTTCGATTCCGATCAGGGCGGAGGCAGACTCGACTGGAACTATTCCGACACGAGCCAGACATTCCTCCGGTACACATACTCCGGCGGCGTGAACGTCAATCCTTTCTCCATTCGTGGATCTGCACTTCCTGGCTTTCCGGTGAGAGATGACATCCTGGGCCAGTCGGCTGTGCTGTCGAATGCGTACATAGTCTCGCCGACGTTGAGCAATTCAGTGCGGCTTGGATTTCTCAGGTTTAATTTCAATTTCGATCAGCGAATCGGCCAGCCCACTCCGATGGATCTCGGACTTGGGTACGAATCGTCCGCGCGGGAAGGCGCAGGAACGCCCTTTTTCAACCTAAGCGGCTATTCACCGGTTGGGGGAGCGATCACCGGACCTCGTCATTCATTCCAGAACACGTACGAGATCGAGGATACGGTCTCCTGGTTTTACAAACGCCACTCTCTGAAGTTCGGCGCGAGCTATCGCAAGCTGCAAATCAACGCGACGTACGTGATCGCGCCCAACGCATTCTATGTTTACTCCAGCACGTTCCCGACAAGCGATGCATTTGCCAATTTTCTGCTGGGAAGACCTGTGACTTTCTATCAAGGCATCGGCGACTTTCATCGCGGACTGCGTAACTGGGGAACAGCGGCTTTCGCGCAGGACGAATGGCGCGTCAGCAGCCGCTTTACGTTGAACCTGGGCCTGCGCTGGGAGATCATCAACCCCAATACCGAGGTCCGCAACCGGCTGACGGCGTTCGTTCCAGGGCAGCAATCGCAGGTGTATCCGGATGCTCCGAGAGGAATCCTCGTGCCCGGCGATCCCGGGATTCATGAGGGTATCGCAGCAACGGAGTACAAGGCGTTGATGCCTCGTGTCGGCTTTGCCTTCGATCCTTCCGGCGCAGGCAAATGGTCCATTCGCGGCGCATACGGCATTTTCTACGATCCATTTTCCAATGGAGCGAACTTGGCCACCCAGGCGCCGATCAGTTCCGTTCCGTGGGGCCAATTCTTCCAGATCACTGGGACAAACGTGCCATTCGTTAACCCGTATGCCAACATTCCGAAACCTCCGCGTGAGACCTTTCTATCCCCGACGGTCGCCGTTGTGCTGGACCATACGGCAAGACCTCCGTATGCGCAGGACTGGAACTTTTCGATCCAGCGCTCGTTGTTTAAAGACTATTTGCTCGAAGTGAGATATGCGGGGACAAAAGGCACGCACCTTCCGAGGAACGTGGATGCCAACCCCGCTGTGTATGGACCTGGAGCCACCGCGGCGAACGCAGATCGAAGGCGGATTTACGCAGGTTGCCCTGCGACACCGGATCCCTGCCGGCTGGCAACGGTCGCCATGCTGAAGTACATCACCAACTCGTCGTACAACGCCGGGCAAATCAGTCTCTCTCGTCGGTACGCCGCGGGATTTGGGTTCAATGTCAGCTACTGGTTCTCGAAGTCACTCGACTACTTGTCTTCCGCCACCCTGGCCGGTGCGTCATCACAGACTCTTGCAGGCGAGAACGATCTTGCCCAGAACCCCTTTAATCTGGCAGCCGAGCGCGGCCCGTCGCTGTTCGACGCTACGCACCGGTTCGTCGGCAGCGGGAGCTGGCAGTTGTCTTTTGCAAAGCGGAGCCGGGGACTCACGGCGGTCCTCTTGCGCGGATGGCAGTTGAACACGATCGTCACGGTGAATTCGGGGACACCGTTTACCGTCTTCGACAGCGCGAATGTTGCTCTCCAGCCGACAGCCCCGCCAATCACCGGCTACTTCGCGAGCCGCCCTGACGCTGTTGCAAACGCGGAACGGGGTCCTCGCACGCTGAATCAGTGGGTGCCACGATCCGCGTTCCGGCGTCTCGATCCTGTCACCGAAGCCGGTAACTTCGGGAATTTGGGCCGTAACACGGAACGAGGTCCCGCTTTTGCAAACATCGACGTTTCGATGCTGAAGGATTTTATCATCTCCGAACGGACGCGGCTCCAGTTCAGAGCGGAGAGCTTCAACGTGGCGAACCACGCGAATTTTGGTTTGCCGGTCGCGGATATCGCTTCTCCGAACTTTGGCCGGATCGTGCATGCCGGCCGGCCTCGTCTGATGCAGTTTGCGTTGAAGCTGTTGTTCTAATACTCGAGGGCGGCGATACGAGGGGCCGTGCATGTCGGGCCTGCGGCCGCCGCCAGAGGAGGCCAAGACGATGCCACACGTTGACCTGCCAGATTTACCCGGCATTCGGGCACTCTTTGTTGCCTATCCTGAGACGGGGAGAGTTCTCTCTGAACTCGCACAGGTTCTCCTGCATGAGCCCCGAGCCTTGTCGAGAGCGGATCGCGAACTGATCGCGACTCATGTGTCGTATCTGAATGATTGCTTGTACTGCCAGTCGTCGCATCAGGCGATCGCGACGCACCATCTCGACGGCGACGCGGCACTGGCGGAAAGGGTGAAGGTCGACCCTGAGAATGCCCCTATTCCGGAGAAACTGAAGGCCTTGATTGCAATTGCCGCACAGGTACAACGGGGCGGAAAACACGTGCGTCCAGAACACGTGCTCCGCGCCAGGAATGCCGGCGCTAGCGATCAGGAGATCCATGACGCAGTGCTGATCGCGGCGGTGTTCTGCATGTATAACCGGTACGTGGACGGATTGGCGACAATGGCGCCATCCGATCCCAACGGGTATCTTGAACGGGCCGAACCGGTGGCGAAGCATGGTTACGTCTGGAACTTGCAGCGTGTGTTGGGTTCTGCCGCCTCCGGAAAGGAATAGCGGCAGCACCCCGGTGTGACCGCATTCGGCGGGCTTTCACGGTCCGCGTGCGAGAGACCGGCAATCGGGCCGCTCCGCGCCGGATGCCACCTCCGGACGCGAAAATGCCATACTGTATCGCATTGCGATATGAGCGGAACGGAGCCGTTCTCCCCGTCCGTCGAACTCGCCCGCGAGCTTGTCATTCGCCACGGTTGGAACGCTACTTCCTATCAGATCCTCAACCCCGGCATCGAGCACTGGTTCTCCCCGCGGCATCAGGCGGTGGTTGGATACACGCGTCGTGCCGATATGCTGTTGGTGGCTGGAGCGCCTGTGTGCGCAGGGGAGGCGCTCCCGGCTGTGTGCGATGAGTTCGAAGCCTTCGCGCGCCAGCAAGGACGCCGGGTTTGTTACGTATGCGCGGAAGAGCGGCTCCGCGCGCTATTCGCCCGGTCCTCTCATCATGCGACAGTGGCCTTGGGAGCTCAGCCAGCCTGGAATCCTCTCAACTGGTCAGAGGTAGTTCGAAACCGGCCTTCTCTCAGGGCGCAACTGCACCGAGCGGCGAATAAAGGACTCGTCGTGGAGGCCGTTAGCCCAGCACGAGCAGCAGCGGACCCGGGATTGCGGCGAATCCTGCTAGAGTGGGTCGCCGGGAGGCCCCTTCCCCCACTGCATTTCCTCGTGGAACCCAATGTCTTGGACGGCGTACTGACGGATCGCCTGATCCTGACTGCGCGGCGGCACGGGGTACAGGTTGCATTCCTCGTTGCGTCCCCGGCGAGGGCGAGAGCAGGATACCTCATTGAACTCCTCGCGCGCTCTTCCAGCGCTCCAAATGGCCTCAGCGAACTGCTGATCCATACCGCGATGCGCCTGCTCGCGGCCGAGGGCTGCCGGTATGTAACGCTCGGACTCGTAGCCCTGGCGCATGCGGCGGACGAAGCAATCCGGAGGAACCCGCGATGGCTGCGGACTCTGATGTACTATGCGCGCGCATGCAAACCGGTTCTACAGCTTTTGGGAGTTGGAGCAGTTCCGGGTGAAAATGTCGCCGGAGCGGTGGGATACGATATACGCCATCTCCAACGAACCGCAATTCTCTCCCCGGACCTTGTACGCCGTGGGAGGAGCCTTTTCCGGCATTCCTCCCTGGGTCGCGATTACGCTCGGGCTCGCGAAAGCAGCCCGCCAGGAATTCCGAAGGGTCTTTAAGCGGCGGTCTGCGGGAAACGGCATATGAGCCGCTGGTCGCCCCGCTCCTTTACCGCGCGGGAGGTTGAGCGTCTTTGAGGATCTTGTCCAGACGCTCGAGCGCGCGGTCGACTTCCTTCTCTGTCAGGATGTAGGGCGGCAGCATGCGGACGACCGTCTCATGCGTCACGTTGATCAGCAGTCCTTCGTCCTGGGCGGCTGCGACGAGCTGCTTGCAGGGGAAGTCCAGCTCCATACCGATCATGAGCCCGTGCCCTCGAACTTCCTTAATGAAGGGATATTTTCCCGCCAAGGTTCGCAGGCCGCTGCGGAAGTAGTCGCCCACTCTCCGGATCGAGGGAAGCAGATCGGGCAGGATCTCGCAGAACTCGAGGGCCACGCGGCAGGCAAGTGCATTGCCGCCGAACGTGGTGCCGTGCATTCCCGGCGCGATCGCGGCTGCCGATTTCTCGTTCATAATGATCGCGCCGAGCGGCAGACCGCATGAAATCGGCTTGGCGATCGCCAGGACGTCCGGCATCACGGCTGGCTCGGTAAGCTGGTAGGCGAACCACGTTCCCGGACGGCCCACACCGCTCTGGATCTCGTCGAAGATGAGGAGGGCGTTGTAGCGGTTCGCCAGATCCCGCGCCTTTCGCATGAAAGACTCGCTGACGGGAAGGATCCCGCCCTCACCCTGGATCGATTCGATCACAATGCCGGCGGTCCGCTCGCTGACGGCCGCCTCCAGGCCTGCCTCATCCTGCCTGGCCACAAATTTGACGCCCGCGAGCATGGGCTCGAACGGCTCGCGATACTTCGGCTGACCGGTGATCGACAACGCGCCCATCGTACGGCCGTGGAAGGAA
>JADGHK010000040.1 GCA_019686145.1 Bryobacteraceae bacterium
GAAGACGGTCGGCCACCTGGATACCAAGAATTCATCGGACGAGAGTTAGTGAGACTGCCGAGAAGACGTCTCGGCTGGCTGGCGCCGCCGGTCCTGCTGCTTTTACTGGTCATCTCTCATCCGTACTGGCTGAGCGCTCTTGGTGCGTTCCTCGTCCTGAATCAGGAAGCCGTCCCTTCTGACTGTGTGCTGGTCCTGGGTGGTGACTTCTACGGGAATCGCGTGCGATTCGCAGGGGATCTTGTTCGGCGTGGCATGGCGCCGGTTGCGTTTGTCAGTGGTCCCACCAACGTGTATGGCTTGCCGGAATCCGCGCTCGCCATCCCGTTCGCCGTGAAGCACGGGTACCCAGAGCACTATTTCGTAGCCCTTCCGAACCAGGCAAAGTCAACCCGAGAGGAAGCGCAAATCCTTACCGCGGAGCTCCGCAGGCGTAACATTCGACGGTATCTGCTGGTGACCAGCAACTACCACACGCGCCGGGCCGCGTCTCTCTTTCGCGCCGCCGCGCCGGACCTGGAAGTCCGGGTGCTCGCCGCGCCGGACGCCTTCTTCCGGCCCGAGGATTGGTGGCGGGATCGCGAAGGGCGAAAGACATTCCTGCTCGAGTGGGCGAAGACCTTTGCGGCGATGCTAGGACTTTAATGAAGATGCGGGAGACTCTGAGGACAATCTGGCCCTACCTATGGACCTACCGGTCCGGCCTTCTGCGCGGCGGCGCTGCGTTGCTCTTCAAGGTCCTTCTCGCCACCTCCCTGCCCCTCCTGATCCGCGCCGGCATCGATAGCCTCACAAAGGGCTTACAGATGGAGACCGTGATCGCGTTCGCCGGAGCGCTGGTCGCGGTTTCGGCGCTGAAGGGCCTGTTCCAGTACTGGATGCGCGTCATCCTGATTGGCCTTTCCCGCGATATCGAATACGACCTGCGGAACGATCTGTTTCGCCACCTCACCCGCCTGTCCTATGACTTCTATGCCCGGTTTCGCACGGGCGACATCATGGCTCGGGCCACAAATGACTTGAACGCGGTTCGAATGATGCTCGGACCCGGCGTCATGTACTGGACGGAGACCGTACTGACATTTGCCTTCGCCATCACCGTCATGGCCTCGGTCGACTTGCCTTTGACGCTCGTATCCCTCATACCGGCTCCGGTGATTTCCCTTGTGGTGATTATCTTTGGCAACAAGATTCATAACCGGTTCGAACGCATTCAAAGCATGTTCTCCGATATCAGCAGCCGGGTGCAGGAAAACATCGCGGGAGTGCGTGTGGTGCGGGCTTATGTGCAGGAGGAAGCAGAGCTCGAGCAGTTTGACCGTCTGAACCGCGACTACATCACTCAGAACATCCGGCTTGCCCGGATCTCGGGCCTCTTCATGCCGCTCTTACAGGGTCTGATTGGCCTGGGATTCCTCATCGTCCTTTGGGTGGGCGGCTCCCGCGTGCTTTCCGGCTCGATCAGCGTGGGCAGCTTCGTGATGTTCAACACCTATATGGGGACGCTCGTGTGGCCGATGATCGCCTTGGGCTGGGTGGTGAATTTGACTCAGCGAGGCGTGGCATCACTCAGCCGGATCAACGAGATCCTCAAGGAGCGCCCGCTCATCGCTTCCCCTGAGCAGGCGGTAATACTCGGGGACAGATTCCAGGGCGAGATTGTATTTGAACGCGTCAGCGTCAAATACGGCAATACCTGTCACGCGCTTGAAGACATCTCCCTGCGGATTCCGGCCGGCTCCACTGTCGCCATCGTCGGACACACAGGCAGCGGGAAGAGCACCCTGGTTCAGCTCGTGCCGCGGCTGCTCGATCCCACTCGGGGCCGCGTCCTCGTCGACGGCGTGGACGTGCGGGAGCTCTCGCTCGATGAGCTGCGTTCGAACATCGGGTTCGTTCCGCAGGAGACCTTTCTGTTCAGCGCCACATTGGGCGAGAATATCGCCTTTGGCGTGAAGTCGGCGACACAGCAACAGATCCGGCAAGCGGCAGAGATTGCGGGTCTGGCTGGCGACATTGCATCCTTCCCCGCCGGCTTCGAAACGGTCGTGGGCGAAAGGGGCATCACGCTTTCCGGCGGTCAGAAGCAGCGCACTGCGATTGCACGTGCGATTCTGCGCGATCCCAAAATCCTGATTCTCGATGACGCCCTGTCGAGTGTCGATACTCTGACCGAAGAAAGGATTCTGAGCGCTCTCACCGTTGTCATGAGAGGGCGGACAACCATCCTGATTTCGCACCGTGTGTCGACAGTTCGAAACGCCGATCGCATCTTCGTGATCGAGCGCGGCAGACTGGTCGAGGAAGGCACCCATAGCGAGCTCGTCAACAGCGGCGGCTACTACGCAGACCTCTATCAGAAGCAGCTACTCGAGGAAGAGCTGGAAGCGATATGATTCTTGTTTCCAGGCCGGCTGAGCCGGCATGCAAGGAGGATCGCGATCATGAACATTCAGTCGACCAGGCGTGGATTCTTCGGGGCTGGCGCGGCCGCGCTGACCGCTCTCCAGGCCGAATTCCAGTCCACGGCACAAGCCGCTGAGAGCCACGGCTTCAAGCTCGGCGTTGCTACCTACTCGCTCCGAAAGTTCTCAAGAGCGAAGGCGATTGAGATGCTGAAGCAGCTGCGCGTCACAGACGTCAGCATCAAATCCTTCCACTTGCCCTACGAGGACACCCCCGAGCAGTTGAAGGCGGCCATGGCCGAGTTCAAGGCCGCGGGAATCACGGCATGGAGCGCCGGAAACAACAGCATTCAAAAGGATGACGAAGCGGACATCCGCCGTTACTTCGAATATGCGAAGAACGCGGGCATCCCCATGCTCGTGATTGCGCCAACCGCGCAGACTCTGCCAAAGATAGAGAAATTCGTCAAGGAATACGACATCAAGGTGGCCATCCACAACCACGGACCGGAGGACAAGCATTTCCCGACTCCGCAGAGCGCTCTGAAGCTGGTGAAGAACATGGACCCTCGCGTGGGGCTGTGCATCGACGTAGGCCACACGGCGCGAACCGGCGTCGACGTCGTGGAGTCGATTCGCGAAGCTGGCCCACGGCTCCTCGATATGCATGTCAAGGATCTGGCGGACATGAAGGAACGGGACAGCCAGTGCGATGTCGGCGAGGGCAAGATGCCGATCGTGGCGATCTTCCGCCAGCTTAAGAAGATGAACTATCGAGGCGGAGTCATGCTGGAGTACGAAATTCACGCCGACGCGCCTTTGCTCGGCATGGCGAAATCGCTCTCCTATATGCGCGGCGTGCTGGCCGTGATGTCCGCCTGACGCTTGCACGGGCGGCCTCTCCTAGGAGCGCCGCCCGCTTTGCACACGGCTTAACCAGCGGAAATGCCAGGGCCGAGTTCAACTTCAGGAGGATCCCTGCTTCAGGCTCACGCCCCAGCCGGTATCTGGTCAGCATCCACCCCCATCCAGAGATTCGCGGTGCTCAGCTCCTCGCGGCCGCTCGCTTTCAGGTAGAGGAAGAGCTGCATGCGATAGGCGACATAGTGGCAGAGCACCAGGCCGACGAGCCAGGAGCCTCGGCTGGCCTTGGCCCCAAATATTTCAATCTCAGAACGGAGGAAGGAGTCGGAGCAGGAATTGAGCAATTCCCGATACAGCCCCGGCTGCTTACCGATCGCTTCCTTTATCTCCTCCAGGTTCATTGCCTTCGCAGCAGCCTCCCCGCTCTCCCACTGTTCTCTCCACGCATCCATGTCGAACGGCTCCGCTACGATCCCGTGCAGATGAGTCGGCGGCATGTAAACCATGTACTGAAGGAGTTCCAGCGTCGAACGCTGTTTGGGAGTTGGGCGATAGTCGAGCTTGAAAGGATCTGCCTTTGAAGCCAGATGCAGGAGAATGTCTACTTCCCGCTGTAAAGCGCCGATGAGTTCATCCTTTGTCAGGACCATAAAACACCTCAAATTGCCGGAGGTCGATGCAGCCACGCCTCCGCAGGCTGCAGCTTCTGTACGCCATGGCACCGTTCTGCTTCACAGCCCGCCCTCGCGGGTCTGGCAATGGCGATGACCGAGACAGAATACCACGCAGCCGACGATCGGGCGGCTGCACGGGTATAATCGAAAAGTGAAATTGCACCTGTTATTGCTGGCCGCGGCGCTGCTGTTTCAAGGGTGTAATCGTGCTCCACAAACTCCTGAAGCCGTTCGGGAGGGCGTAATGAAACACCTTTCCAGCCGTTCCGATCTTGACGTCGACTCCCTGCAGGTGGACGTCGCCACGGTCACGTTCCGGAACGGGGAAGCGGACGCCGTTGTCTCCTTCCGCCCGAAGGGATCTACCGATCCGGCAAGTGCGATGCAAATTCGCTACACGCTGGAACGGAAGGGCGGAGAGTGGGTAGTGAAATCCAGGTCGGAGGCCGGCGGGTCGCCGCACGGCGGCGCAGATCGAGGCATTCCCCCCGGACATCCGCCAATCCCTGAGAGCCCTTCCGGACAAAAATGAAATCTGTCGCGATCCTGGGTGGAGGGCCTGCCGGCGCTGTCGCCGCTGAAAAACTTGCCTCAGCGGGAATGAAGACGACTGTGCTCGATGAGAAGCTCGCCTGGGAGAAGCCGTGCGGCGGCGGCTTGACGTATAAGGCCTACTCGCGGTACCCGTTCCTGATCGAGAATGACGTCCCCAAGAAGCTGGTGACTGAGACCTGCCTCTCCGCTCAAGGCGCCGGCGACGCCGTGATGAAGCTCAAGCGTCCGCTGGTCATCTACTCCCGGTATGATCTCAACCGGATGCTGCTGTCGCGCGCCGAGCGGGCGGGAGCACAAATTGAAAAAGACCGGGTTCTCGGAGTGAACCGGGCCCCTCGGGGCTGGCGGATACGGACGCGCCGGGGGACGCTGGAAGCCGACTACTGCATCATCGCCACCGGGGCCAGGAACTCGCTGCGTGATTTCGGCACTGCCTGGAACGCGGCCGACACCATGTACGCCATGGGGTATTACGTTCCGGCGCAGCAGGATCGCATCGACATTCAATTCCTTCCTCATCTCGAGGGTTATATCTGGGTCTTTCCGAGGTGCGGGCATTTGTCGGTCGGGATTTGCGGCAAGGGAGAGCCTGCCCCGGCGCTGCGGCTGAGGCTGGAAACCTACATTCGGAAAAAGGGCATCGACTTGCGAAACGCCACGTTCTACGGCCACATGCTACCGGCGCTGTCCCACGCATCCTGGCAGCGCAACCGGGTGGCGGGCGACGGCTGGCTTGCTGTGGGAGATGCGGGCGGACTCGTGGATCCGGTTACAGGCGAAGGTCTATACTACGCGATGCGCTCCGCCGAGCTCGCAAGCAGCGTTGTTCTCGACGATGCCTTCCCCCCATCGGCAAAGGCCAATGCGTACCGGCGTCTGCTCGAACAGGACTTCACGACGGATCTGGCTTTCGGAGCACGTATCGCCAAGCGTATCTTCGTCGGCTCGTTTCTGTTTTCGAGCGTTCCCGCCCGCATGGTGCAGTTTGTCCGGCACAGCCCGCGCTTCAGCGAAATCATTCAGGATTTATTCGCCGGCACGCAAAGCTACCGGGACTTGAAGGAGAGGCTGCTGAAGAATCTCAACGGTACTCTCCATGAGGCCGTCATGAATTTTTTGTTCGGCCGGCTTATTCCCAAAGAGAACCGCACATGAATCGTTCCCGATCCGAATCTCTTTTTGCGCGCGCTCAGAAAGTGATCCCGGGTGGAGTCAATTCCCCGGTCCGCGCGTTCCGCTCCGTCGGCGGCACCCCGCCCTTCATTGCCCGGGGCAACGGCTCCCGCGTTTATGACGCGGATGGCAACGAGTACATCGATTATGTCGGCTCCTGGGGGCCGCTGCTGCTAGGCCACCGTCACCCTGACATCATAAAGGCTTTGGAGGGAGTGCTGGAGGTCGGCACGAGCTTCGGCGCTCCGACAGAAAAGGAGGTCGAGCTCGCCGAAATTATCCGCGAGGCCGTCCCCTCTATGGAGATGGTGCGGCTGGTGAACTCCGGGACCGAGGCTACCATGAGCGCCCTCCGCCTCGCCCGCGGGTTCACCGGCCGCGACCTGACCGTCAAGTTCGAAGGCTGCTACCACGGTCACGTGGACTCGCTGCTGGTCAAGGCCGGCTCCGGGATGGCGACGCTTGGCATTGCCGATACAGTCGGCGTGCCGCGCGCTTTTGCCGAAACGACGATCGCTCTTCCTTACAACTCGATCGACGCAGTGGAACAGGCGTTTCGGCTGCGCGGCGACAGCATCGCCGCTGTCATTGTGGAGCCGGTCGCCGGCAACATGGGATGCGTGCCGCCCGCGCCCGGCTTTCTCGAGGCGCTGAGACACCTCACGGAACGGCACGGATCTCTCCTTATCTTCGATGAGGTGATGACAGGATTCCGGGTCAGCTACGGCGGCGCGCAGGCACTGTATGGCATCCGCCCCGATATCACGACCCTCGGCAAAGTAATCGGCGGCGGCTTGCCCATCGCTGCCTACGGTGGCCGGGCGGACATCCTCTCAAAGGTCGCCCCCTCGGGCCCCATTTATCAGGCCGGGACGCTGTCAGGAAACCCGCTTGCCGTGGCCGCCGGCCTCGCGATGCTGAAATATTTGAAGGCGCACCCGAACGTCTATACGGATCTCGAAGCTCGCACGGCGCAGCTTTGCGCCAATCCTCCGGAAGGCATCACCGTCAACCGCGTCGGATCGATGTTCACATTCTTCTTCACGAACAGTCCTGTGACGGACTGGGACTCCGCAAAGAAGGCCGACACGCAGCGCTTCAAGCAGTTCTTCCATTGGATGCTCGATCGCGGAGTCTACCTGGCGCCTTCCCAGTTCGAAGCCGGGTTTGTATCGGCGGCTCACACAGAAGCAGACATCGCGAAGACCGTGGAGATTGCAAGAGAGTACTTCGCCAAGGCTCCGGCCGCGGCGCAGGGGTAAGCGGATCGATCCATCGAGGCAAGGACCCTAACCTCCTTGGATTCTGCGGATGAACCTGCTCGTGCGCTTATCCTGACGCTTAAACTCGTGGATCAGCCTATTGACTTGGGGTAGCATGAGCCGATGCGTTTCGCAGCATTTTTGATCGTTGCTCTATCCTCCTTCGGGCAGGAGATTGCTCCTGCAATCCAGTCAATCCGAAAAGAGGAATTGAAAGCGGATCTTTTCTTCCTTGCCTCCGATTCGATGCGGGGCCGCCTGACGAATACTTTCGAATACAAGATTGCCGGAGAGTGGATCGCGTCGCGGCTGGCGAGACTCGGACTCCAGCCGCTGGACGGTGAGACGTTCTTCCAGACGTTCCACCTCGTTTCCGCCCGACTGGGCGAAGGGAACCGGCTGCTCATCGGTTCGCCGGGTTCGCTGCGAAGCGCCAGGCTCATGGAAGAGTTCTATCCCCTCAACATCAGCGCCAACGGAGAAGTGAAGGGACGAGTCGCTCTCGTCGGATTCGGAATCCAGGCTCCCGAGCGCGGCTGGGACGATTATCAAGGACGCAATGTAAAAGGCTCCCTGGTGATGGTGTTCGAAGGAGACCCGCAGGAGGATGACCCGCAGAGTCCGTTCGACGGATTAGTTACATCTGAGCATGGAGGCAGCTTGAAAAAGGCGCTGGTTGCTCAGAATCAGGGGGCGGCGGCATTGCTGATCGTCAGCGCGCGGAGAGATGCGGAAGGACCGCGCTCGTTTCCCTCCTCCGCGCAAACGCACTGGCCCCAAAACTCGCGGATGGGACGCTATCAACTGGCAAGCAACATTGAGAAAATTCGTATACCCGTCGTCCAGATATCGCCCGCGCTGGCTGAGCACCTCCTCGCGAGCGATATCGAATCGCTTCGGAAGCAGGCGGATCGGACCGGCGGCGCGGTGTTCGCCACGTCCAGCCTGCCTGTTGAGCTTGCCACATCGATTGCGAGAACGGTGGTCAGCGATCGCAACATCATCGCAAAGATCGAAGGAGCCGACCCGAAGCTCAAGGAAGAGGCGATCCTCATCTCCGCCCATTATGATCATGACGGCGCCGACGGGGACCGGGTGATGAACGGAGCGGATGACAACGGATCGGGAACCGTTGGCCTCCTGGAGATCGCGGAAGCCTACGCGACGGCGATGAGCCAGAACCGGCGGCCGAAGCGCACGGTCATTTTCGCGTTCTGGGGCTCCGAGGAGCGAGGCTTGCTGGGGTCGTGGGCGTGGGTGGAGCGTCCTCTCTGGCCGCTAGAGAAGACGGCCGCTGTGCTCAACATGGATATGATCGGGCGCAACGAAGAGGTTCCCGAAGGGAGCGGCCGCAGGTTTCGCGGGCTGAAAGTTCAGGACGCAGCGGCGAATGCGAACAGCGTGCACGTGATGGGGTACAGCTTCAATCCCGAGCTGGCTGAGATGGTGCGGCAGGCGAACCGCGAAATCGATCTGACGCTGCGGATGGAATACGACAACAACCGGTCCAACCTGGTCCGGCGGAGCGACCAGTGGCCGTTCCTGCAAAAACGGGTGCCCTCCGTCTTCTTCCACACCGGTCTGCATCCGGATTACCACACGCCTGGTGACAGGCCCGAACGGATCAATTATCCCAAGATGGAGCGGATCGTACGGCTCGTCTACCAGACAAGCTGGGATCTCGCAGCCAGTGACAAACGCCCAAAGATGCCTGCAAAGAGGTCTCTCACCGACTAGAAGAGCTCATCGCGCCGCCGGAGGGCATCCAGCAGGCGGCGGCCTGAGTAGAAAACGGTACCGACGAAGAAGCAGAGGCTGAGCCAGATGACGAGTATTCTCTTCTCCGGCTCAAGGTAACGCACTTCCATTGGGACAGGGTTGTGAAAGGCAAGCCAGACGGCCAGTTGAACGTCCGCATCGTCACGCCCTTCCATCCGGTTATCGAGAATCAGCTCGTACTCGCCAGTAGAGGGGACGCGGATCGCCAGATTTCCCTTGTCGACATACGCCGTCGCGGCAACAACTTCCGCCTTCCCAGATCCGTCCTCGGCCCTCCGCTGGAGGACCGCGCGAACGCCGCTACGTCCCTCGATGACACGGAACGAGCAATGAACGGTCCCCGGCCTCTGTTTGAGGTGGATCGGCAGGCTCCGGGCCTGTAGCTTCGGTATCGTTACCTCACCCTCGAGCAGAGTGACGCGCCCCATGCCGGCGATCAGTAGAAGCAGAGCCAGAGTCATTCCTGATAGACGATTTTGCCACCGAGCACAGTCATCACAACCCGGGCTTTGAGAATCCGCGAATGAGGAACCGTCATGATGTCATCGGACAACAGAATGAAATCGGCCAGCTTCCCGGGACTCAGCGAGCCCTTCAGATGTTCCTCGAACGCGGCGTAGGCGCCGCCGGTGGTCCAGCTTGCGAGCGCTTCGTCGGACGTCAGCCTGTGCTCAGGCATCCATCCGCCCTCGGGCTTGCCGTTGTGGTCCTGTCTTGAGACTGCAGCATAGAAACCCCAAAGCGGATTCGGGTTCTCAACCGGAAAATCGGAGCCATTCGCCACTGGCACTCCCATCTTGAGGAATCGCCTGGTCGCGTAGGCGCCCTGCAAGCGATCGGGCCCGAGCCGTAATTGTGCCCACCGCATGTCGCTTGTGGCGTGGGTGGATTGGATCGAAGCGATTACGGAGTTCGCCGCAAACAGCGCAAAGTCCGGCAGCGAGACCACCTGGGCGTGCTCAATACGGAAGCGCTTATCATTCTTTCCCCGCAGGACAGCCGCGTACGCATCGAGGGTAACGCGATTGGCCCTGTCGCCGATGGCATGCGTGTTCACCTGAAAGCCCGCCTTCACTGCAGCCTTGGCTACGCGTTCAATGTCTTCTCTATAAAGGATCAGTAGCCCGCTGTTCGTCTTCTCATCCGAATAGGGCATCCAGAGAGCAGCGCCTCTCGATCCGAGAGCTCCATCGGCGACCAGCTTGATGCTGCGGACAACGAGTTTGTCGCCGATCTCCGGGCCGCGCTGCAGATACTGCCTCCATAACGGCCCTTCACCGCCGATCATCGCGTAAATGCGCACGGGAAGCCGGTCCTGGGCAATCAGAGCGCGATACGCCGCCAGCTCCTGCTCCCCAACGCCGGCATCGTGAACGGAGGTTAGGCCGAGCCTCGCACACTCCCGGGCAGCAAGCTCGATTCTGCGGCAGATAACGTCGAATGAAGGCTTCGGAATCTTGCTCGATACGAGACTCTGCGCACGGTCAATCAGGATCCCCGTTGGCTCGCCGCTGTTACTACGGATGATCTTTCCGCCGGGAGGATCCTGAGTCTCCTTTGTCAGACCGGCAATCTCCATCGCCTTGCGGTTCACCCAGGCGGCGTGCCCGTCGATGCGGCTGAGATAAACCGGATGATCGGGTGCGGCTTCGGTCAGGATTTCCGAGGTTGGGAACTCCCCGCCCCAGTTCGTCTGATCCCACGCCCGCCCCGTAATCCACTCTCCCCGGGGGCGGTTCGCGGCAGCCTTGCGCACAACATCCGCAATCTCCGCAGGGGATTTGGCGTGCCGCAGGTCAAACGTCTCCAACTGGGTCCCGAGTCCCAGCATATGAGCGTGGGAATCAATGAAGCCGGGCAGGAGGGTTGCGCCTTTGGCGTCAATACGGCGTGTCTGCGGTCCGATATACCGGGCGACGTCACCACCCACCGCGATCAGCTTTCCGTCTTTAACGGCCAGCGCCCGCGCTCGGGGATTCGCCGGATCCGCCGTATAGATCCGGGCGTTTTCAACCACCAGATCTGCCATCTGCGCCACGGCGTGCGAGACCATGCACACGCTTAACATGGCTAAAATGAAGATCATGGACCACAGTATGGCACATCCTCCCTCTGTGCCTGCCCCTTCCGCATCCCAGGTTTTCGGGATGCGTGCCTGGAAGACGCTCCTTTCCACGGTTTGCGCAGTTCTGCTCGGCCTGCTGTTCCTGGTCGCCGGAATCTGGAAGATCACGGACCCGCTATCCGCAGCTACACGGATGACGCAGGCTCTGCTGCCGGCGTCGTTGAGCCACCCCATCGCAATTGCCGCAGGCATTGCGGAAACCTTCGCTGGCGTGCTGTTGTTCGTGCCGCGATTCCGCCGATGGGGCGCGTATTTGAGCGGCTTGATGCTGATCGCTTTTCTGATCTACTTTGCCGTCAACTACGGCGCACTGCGGGGGGCGGATTGCTCCTGCTTCCCGTGGCTGAAGCGCGCAGTCGGTCCGGGATTCTTCATCGGTGATGGCATCATGCTCCTGATGGCAATAGCGGCAGGCTGGTGGGCGAGACCCTCATGGGGAACGCGAAGCGCGGCGGTCATTCTCGGAGCAGTCTCTGTATTCGCGCTCGCCTCGTACGGCGTCGCTGTAGCAGGCCAAACCGGCCTCAAAGCGCCCGATAGCATTACTGTTGACGGAAAGCCTTACTCTCTGCAGCAGGGACGCATCGTTCTGTACTTCTTCGACCCGGAATGCTCCCACTGCTGGAGAGCCGCTCAGAAGATGGGAACGTTCCAGTGGAACGACGTGAAGATCGTCGCAATCCCTGTTGTGAATCCCCAGTATGCGCAACAGTTTCTGGCTGAGACGGGATTGAAAGCCGTTGTTTC